>JACRDV010000121.1 GCA_024860865.1 Methanobacteriota archaeon
AAAAATAGATAACTTTCCTTCTTCAAGGGCTTTTTTGGCGATCTTAACACCTATTGGAACTCTGATTATTTTAAAATATGCTTTATCATCAGTAAAAGCTTTGACTTCAATTGACTCACCTAACTTTTTGATATCAATATCCCTTTCGCTTTTAACCTCAGGTAATTCCATTTCAATTATTATCTTATCATCGACTCTTCGAAGGGCACTTTTAGGTTCTTCAGTTACAAGGGGGACCCTTCTTACTTTAGGCTTTTCTTCTTCAATTTTAGGCTTTATCTCTTCTATTATACGCCTTTCTTTCTTCTCCTTTCTAATTTGGGCTTTTGGAATTTTAAAACGCTCAATTATCCGATCAGCAGCCTTTTCATCTATGTCTCCAAAAGTCTTTACATCGACCTGTGGTGGTCTATTACCTCTTTGAACGATCTTTATGCTGAATCCGCCGGACTTTACTCTAGGTCTAATTTCTTTAAACCAAGGTGTTATATCCAGTACCTCAAAATCCCTTGAGATCGGTTTCATCAATTTATCCAATTTTTTTGTTTGCTCATGGAATTCTCTAAACAGATCATCGAATGTGGAAAAGTCGCTGAAAAAATCGTAATCAAACCATCTTTTTTCCAAAGTAGTTCCACATTCAGGGCAGTACTTCCAATCTTTGCCGAGCCTCATTCCACAACTAGGGCAATATACCAAGGATATCCTCTTCAGTTTTTAATTGCTTTTTCTGCGCTATATTCGAAAGTAAAATCTAAAGAATAGAAGGACGCTTGTAGCGCCCTTTTTCATTAATTAATATTCCGGCATTCCGCCTGGCGGCATCCCTGGAGGGGTTGGCGCACCCCTTTCAAGCGCTGACGCTGCTATTACATCATCGATTCTTAAGATCATCGTAGCTGCTTCACTGGCTGATTTAATTGCTTGGGTTTTAATTCTAAGCGGTTCAATAACTCCGCGTGCAGACATATCCTCAACTTTGCCACTGAATACATTGAGCCCCATTCGAGCCCCATCTTTTTCATGCCTTGCTTTAAGAGCTGCAAGCATATCAATTGGATCTAAGCCTGAGTTTTCTGCTAGCGACCTTGGGATGGATTCTACGGCATCTGCAAATGCATTAATTGCGAGCTGTTCTCTGCCTCCAACTTTTGTAGCATGTTCTCTAAGCTTGCGGGCAACTTCGATTTCTGGGGCTCCTCCTCCAGCTACAATTTTTCCATCTTCAATAGCGACTCCAACTACACAAAGGGCATCATGCAAAGCTCTTTCAACTTCATCAACCACATGCTCAGTCCCGCCTCTGACAAGAATGCTGACTGCTTTTGGATCTTTGCAACCCTCAATAAAAGTCATTTCTTCTCCAGCAATCTTTCTCTCTTCAACAAGCTTTGCTTCTCCGAGATCATTTAATGTTAAATCGTTTAGGTTTGTGACAATTCGCCCTTTGGTTGCACGAGCTAGTTTTTCCATGTCAGATTCTTTAACTCTTCTCACCGCAAAAATTCCGGCTTTAGCAAGATAATGCTGTGCTAAATCATCGATTCCCTTTTGGCATATAACAACAGTAGCTCCAGCAGCCTTTATTTTGTCAATCATTTCTTTGAGCATATGCTCTTCTTCAGACAAAAATGCTCTTAGCTGATCTGGGCTTGTGATGCTAATTTTTGCATCAACTTCGGTCTTTTCAATTTCAAGCGCACTGTTGAGCAATGCAATTTTGGCATCCCCAACCCTTCTTGGCATCCCTGGATGCACTCTTTCTTTATCGATTATAATGCCATTGATTAGCTGTGTGTCTTCCACGCTGCCCCCTTCTTTCTTGTCAACTTTTATGTGATCGATGTCAGCAACGTATCTGTTTCCAACCTTTTCAACAATCTGTCTAACAGCTTTTACTGCAAGCTTTGCCAAAGGTTCTCTTCCGATCTCGGCGCCTTTCCCAGTTATGGAAGTAAGTGCAATTTTTTCAAGTGTAGGCTCATCTGTTACATCGACTTTTCCTGCTATCTCATTCAGAGTTTGAATAGCATGCTCTGTTGCCATTCTATATCCTTTAACAATTAAGCTCGCATGGATCTCTTGATCGAGAAGTTCTTCTGCTCTCTTTAGAAGTTCGCCAGCAATTACTACTGCGCTGGTTGTTCCATCACCAACTTCATCATCTTGAGTTTTTGCAATCTCGACCATCATTTTAGCGGCCGGATGTTGAACATCCATTTCTTTTAGTATTGTCGCACCATCGTTTGTTATTGTTACATCTCCTAAGCTACTCACTAACATTTTGTCCATGCCTTTTGGACCCAAAGTACTTCTAACTGCCTCTGCAATTATTCGGCCAGCTAAGATGTTCATTCTGCGGGCATCTCGTCCCATATATCGTTGAGCTTTTTCAGGTAAGATCAATATTGGTTGACCACCTAATTGAGTTCCCATAATATCCCTCCGAAAACTTTGAAATCAGTTTCTTTAAGTACTCTTTTTTCTTTAAGACATTATAATTTCTAATAACTAAATAAAAAGATTGTGCTAGTTGGGTTAATAATGAGAGTTTCTGAGCTGGTAAAATATGGAGCTTCTGAGCAATTAATTAAAGCCTTGGAGAATCAAGGAATTCAGGAGCTTTATCAACCCCAAGCTTTAGCGGTTAAAGCCGGCCTTCTTTTCGCTAATGACTCATTTGTTATAGCAGCCCCAACGGCCTCTGGGAAAACACTTGTGTCTGAAATGCGCATTTTGAAGACAGTTCTCGAAGAGAGAGGCAAGGCATTATATTTAGTTCCTTTAAGAGCACTTGCCAGCGAAAAATTTGAAGATTTTTCCGAAAAATACGCACCGCTTGGAATAAAAGTTGCAATGACTACTGGCGAGCTTGATAGCGCAGATCCTTGGTTAGGTCGGTACGATATTGTTTTTGTTACAAATGAAAAAATGGACAGTTTAATCAGACATCAAGCTCCTTGGATCAACGAAGTTTCGTTAGTTGTTGCTGATGAGATACATTTATTAGTAGACCCTCATAGAGGCCCAACGCTTGAGGTTGTTTTAGCTCGGTTGCGCCAGCTGAATCCTAACCTTCGAATTTTGGCTCTAAGTGCTACGATAAAAAATGCAAGAGAAATAGCAGACTGGCTTGAGGCAAAACTTATTGAAAGCACTTGGCGCCCCGTGGTTTTGCGCGAAGGGGTTTGTTACGGACAAAACATCTCATTTAATGATGGCACTCAGAAAGAGATCAAACTTCTAACTAGAAATGATGCAATTAATTTAGCTCTTAATACAATTGAAGAAGGCGGTCAAGCTTTAATTTTTGTTAATACTCGAAGGGCAACAGAAAACATAGCAGAGTTAGCTAGTGGGCCAGTTTCTAAGGTGCTTTCGCTACCTGAAAAAAGAGCACTAGAAGGAGCTGCAGATGAAATTTTAAAAGCTTTGCCTGAACCAACTAGAATTTGCAAAAAATTGGCTGATGCGGTTAGAAGCGGGGTAGGTTTTCATCATGCTGGCCTTCATTCAAAGCAGAAAAAAATTGTTGAAAATAATTTTAGAGCAAATAAGTTGAAGCTGGTGATAGCAACGCCTACCCTGGCTATGGGCCTTAACCTTCCTTCGCGGCGGGTAATTATCAGAGATTGGTTGCGATATGAACCAGCGTATGGAATGACTTCAATTCCAGTTTTAGAGATAAAACAGATGTGTTTGCCATATTCGGCAAGGCTTCTGATTGAGAATGGAGAATTAGTACCAATAGGAGAAATAGTTGAGGAAAAAATGAATAAAAAAGTGTTTTCATTCGATCACTCCCAAGGGAAATTTACTTTTAAGAAAATTTCTGGCTATTTTTTGAGAGAAACATATGAGTTAATTGAAATACAAACTAATGAAGGACCTATATTACAAATCACTTCGGAGCATCCAGTTTTAGTAAAAGAAGGAGGATGGATACCAGCAGGAGATTTGGGGGCAGATAGCAAGATCGGATACTTAAGAGAATTTTGCTACTTTGCAGATATTGGTCCTGTTAGATGGTTAAACATTAAAAAACTTAAGAAGATTAATGGGAAATTTAAAGTTTACAATATCTCTGTAGAGGATACGGAAAATTACGTAGCAGATAATTTTATCCTTCATAACTGCGGCCGAGCTGGAAGGCCAAAGTTTGATCGCTATGGTGAAGCAGTTTTAATTGCTAAAAGTCAAAAAGACCAAGAATTTTTATTTGAGAATTACATCCAGGCAGAGCCAGAAAAGATCTGGTCAAAGCTTGCAAACGAGGCTGCTTTAAGGACTCATGTTCTAGCATCTATTGCAACTTTATTTACAAAAACAAAAAGCGAGCTTTGGGATTTTGTAGATAAAACATTTTTCGCAAAGCAGTATGATCCGGCTACAATCTCTAACGCAATTGAGAATATCTTACAATTCTTAGAGGAAGAAGCTATGATTGAAAGAAGAAAAGGCAAATTAATAGCAACTGATTTTGGCCGAAGGGTTGCCCAGCTCTATATTGATCCAAGCACAGGCGTCGTTTTGCGAGATGCACTTCGAATTGCGGAGGAAAAAATTCCAACCCATTTCTCTTTTTTACATGCAATTTGTCATACTCCAGATATGCAAGTCCTTTACTTAAGAAGAGGAGAGCACGAAAAATTTGAGCAAGTTGTGTTAGAATATAAAGATGAATTTCTTTTTCCAATTCCAGATTCTTGGAGACACCCAAGTGCCTATGAACTTTTTATTGCTGAAACAAAGACCGCTGAAATATTTCAAGATTGGATAAATGAATCTCGAGAAGATGACTTAGTTGAAAAATATGGAATTGGACCCGGAGATATTCGGGCGTTAATTGGGCTTGGTGATTGGTTATTATACTCGCTGCAAGAGTTGGGGAAAATTTTCAAAACTCGAAAATCTCGTGGCCTAATAGCAACACTTCGAAAGCGCGTAATTTATGGAGTTCGGAATGAGTTGTTAGAATTGGTGGCTTTAGAAAATATTGGTCGAATTAGAGCAAGGAATCTCTATCGCGCTGGCTATAAAACTTTAGACCAGTTAAAGGAAGCAAAGATAGAAGAGCTTGCAAAAGTACCAACAATTGGGCCAGGAATTGCTTTAAGAATCAAAAAACAACTGGGAGAAGAAGTTAAGCCAGAAATAATTGAAGAGAAAAAACTGGCTGAGAGCCGCCAGACTTCGATTTTTAACTTCGAGTAGATCTGAGTAATTATGAAAAAGATGTTTCAACTTGCAAAAATTGCAGTTTTTACTGAGAAAATTGCAGTCAACTTTTTTTAAACAAATTGAACCGCGAAATAATTTTATACAAATCATTTTAATAAAATTCAACTTCACTTTTTTGTTAGTTGCAAAAAAAAAATAAA
>JACRDV010000120.1 GCA_024860865.1 Methanobacteriota archaeon
CTTCGAAGATGGGGTATTTATCGAGCCGTTAGGATGTGTGGTGCGCGGACAAAGGTTAGCGCGCGTACAAGAGGACAATAGTGTACTCATCCTTGGTAGCGGTATTTCTGGACTTCTCCATGTGCAACTTGCTCGCGTACGAGGAGCAGAACGGGTAATTGCGACGGATATAAATGAATATCGTTTGAACGTTGCAAAAAAATTCGGAGCAGATGCGGTGATACGCGCTGAAGAGGATGTACCTGAAAGACTGCGTAAACTCAACGAGGGCAGACTTGCGGACAGGGTGATAGTTTGTACAGGAGCCACATCAGCAAGCAAACAAGCATTGCAGTGTGTGGATCGCGGAGGCACTGTTTTATTCTTTGCAGTACCGGAACCAAGCATTGATATTTCTATTCCAATTAGTGACTTCTGGCGCAACGAAATAACAATAATGACTTCTTATGGCGCAAGCCCAGAAAATCTCAAAGAGGCGCTAAAACTGATTAGTGACCGTAAGGTAAACGTGCACGAGATGATTACACATCGATTAAGTTTAGAAGAAACTGGTTTGGGTTTTAAGCTCGTCGTCGACGCTAAGGAATCTCTCAAAGTGATTATCGAACCGCAGAGATAATTTTAGTTACAACCTCATAAGTATTAATAAAGTCTGCATATGGATCCAAACTGGGTCGATATTCTAGACATATTAGTTCTTTAAACTTTTCACGAACAACTTTTAGTATAGGATCAAAGTCTATACTTCCCTGCCCTGGTGGTTTTGAGTTCGTGTCGTGTAGATGGAGTTCCGCAATTTCTGTGGCATATTCCCTGATCGTCTCTGCCACATTTTCTCCGTTGGCATGGATATGCATGGTATCTGCCATTAGGCGAACGTGATCTGAGCCCAAGTCATGAACAAAGCGGTAAACTTCAGATATGCTGGGAAGAAATGTTGTTTTGTCTCTGCTTAATGCTTCAATAGAGATTGTAACATCAAGTTCCGCCCCAAGTTTACCAAAGTGTCTGAATATATCGATGCATTTTTCCATCGGATTGTTAATTGTTGGTTCCCCATAGGTGGCAACTGTCACAACATTCTGTGCCCCAACTTTAGAGGCTATTTTTATCGTTTCTTCTACATGACTCAACGCAACTTTTCGGTCCCTGTTTTTCGCACTTAACATCCGTAGGTCATGCAATAGATATGCCTGGACGGACTTGATCGGGGTATTAAAACTCGGTAATATCCCTAAAATATTATTTAATTGTTTTTTATTAAAACCATCATTGACTAATTCTAACCACATTTTATGCGACTCCAGCGCTCTTAACTTGTCCTCTAATGTGTTCCCAGGAACCGCAAATTCAACACATCCTAAAGCCATACATCTCACCATTAAAATAGGGCTCAAGTATTTAGTAATGATATTATTTCCTATGTTTTAAATTCAACATAATAGTATAAACTAAACTAATTGCCATAACCTTGCTGCATTAGAGGTTTACTTATGCCTTTCGCAATTTGGATTTCTGGACTGCCTGGATCAGGAAAATCTGTTAGAGCCTTGGCTTTAAAAAATCTATACGAAAAGAATGGAATCGACGTTCAAATTCTAAGGTCTGATGAAATAAGAAAAGTATTAACTCCGCATCCAAAGTACACTGAAGAAGAAAGAGAGATTGTTTATAGAGCAATAGTTTATATGGCTAAACTTCTGGTTGATAATGGAAAAAACGTAATTATCGATGCTACTGCACACAAAAAAGAATGGAGAAATTTAGCAAGACAATTGATAAAAAATTTTGCTGAAGTTTATTTGAGGTGCCCAATCAAAGTATGTATAGAACGAGAGGGAAAAAGAAAAGATATATTTGCTCCTTCTAAAATTTACAAAAAAGGTTTAACAGGAGAGTCAAAAACTGTACCTGGCATTGGTGTTGTTTACGAAGAATCAGAAAGTCCAGAGGTTATAATTGAAACAGATAAAATTGATCCCAAAGAATCCGCTAAAATAATTTTCGAAAAAGTCTACAAGTTATGGGAGATTAGCTAAACTTAAGAGGTGTTTAAATTGTCTACAGAATATGAAGTGAAAAATCGAAATCTTGCTCCAAAAGGAAAACTAATGATCGAATGGGCAGAAGCTCATATGCCTGTGCTAATGAAAATTCGAGCTGTTTTTCAAAAAGAAAAACCTTTAAAAGGAATTCAAATTGCATCGTGCTTGCACGTAACTAAAGAAACGGCTGTTTTGGTGAAAACATTAAAAGCAGGAGGGGCGGAGGTAGCTCTTTGCGGTTCTAATCCCCTTTCAACTCAAGATGAAGTTGCAGCAGCTCTTACTTACGATAAAATAAATGTCTATGCATGGCGTGGAGAAACTGAAAAAGAGTATCAGCGGTGCATTGATAAAACTCTAACTTATAATCCAGTCATTTTAATGGATGATGGAGCTGACCTGATATCAACTTCCCACAAAAAGGGAATTGTTAAAGGAATAACTGGAGCTTCTGAAGAGACAACTACAGGTATAACTCGCTTAAGATCAATGGAACAAGAAGGGGCTTTAAAATATCCCATAATTGCTGTTAATGATGCTTATACAAAATATCTTTTTGATAATAGGTTTGGAACTGGACAAAGTACTATTGATGGTATAATAAGAGCTACAAGTATTCTCTTAGCCGGAAAAAATTTTGTTGTTTGTGGTTATGGCTGGTGTGGACGTGGAATTGCAATGAGGGCAAGAGGGATGGGGGCAAATGTAATCGTAACTGAGGTTAATCCTATCAAAGCTTTAGAAGCAGCGATGGATGGGTTTACTGTAATGTCAATAGATAGAGCTGCTAAAGTAGGAGATATTTTTGTAACAGTAACTGGCGATACCAGTGTGATTAGAAAAGAACACATGCTAAAAATGAAAGATAGCGCGATATTAGCGAATAGTGGACATTTTAACGTCGAAATCAGTATTCCAGACTTAGAAGCTATCTCTAAATCTAAGAGAACAATTAGACAGAACGTGCAGGAATATATGCTAAAGGATGGGCGGCGACTATACCTTCTTGCTGAAGGTCGATTGGTAAATCTCGTAGCAGCTGAAGGCCACCCACCTGAGGTTATGATGATGTCTTTTGCAAATCAAGCACTTAGCGCTGAATATTTAGTAAAATATGGAAAGGAATTAGAACCAAAGATATACAAAGTTCCAGAAGAAATCGATCAAAAGGTTGCAACGCTCGCGTTAAGTGCGATGGGTATCCAAATAGATAAGCTCACTGAAGAACAGGTTAGATATCTAAAGAGCTGGGAATTGGGAACGACTTAAAAACCGAGACTTGGAGATAAAAGAGATTACATTATTTCAATTTAACTATAGCCTACTAACATAATCTTTAACGCATCTTCAATCTTTGAAATAGGAGCTATTTCAATACCAGGAACAGCCAACCTAACATCACTTGGGACAAGCAGCACTCGATAGCCTTCATTTCTTGCAGCAATCGCTTTTTGATTAACCCCGCCAACAGGACCAATACTATGATCGAGCTCGATAGTGCCAGTTATTGTGATATTAGACCGCAAGGTATAGCCGCCCATTGCTGAAATTAATGCAACAGTAAGTCCAGCTCCACCACTTTCTCCATCCACAACTACCGGCAATATCATACCTTCAATGTTTCTGGGCTCGCGAATTTTAAATAAAAATTGGTGCTTACTTGGTGAAGTCTTCAAAATTTCACATACAACTTTAACTGCTTTCATTCCAGCCTTTTCAGCCCCTACACCTGATAGAACCTCACTTATTTCAAAATAGGTTCCAGATAAACCATGAGTTACAAATACGTTAGTTGGTATCATTATTCCCTCTCCCCAAGGATTAACAGCTGGAAGTTCTATGGATGTACTTTTTACCTCTTTTAGTGTTTGCACTTCGCGCAGTAAATCTAAAGCAGTTTCTTCAGTTTTTTTCAGTTTAAATTCTAAACGCTCATTTGCATCTTTAAGCTCATTGACTTGATTTCCTAGTTTAGCTATCTGGTCTCTCAGCTCTATTGTTTCATTTTTAAGATGTGTGATGTTTTCTAAGAGCGCTTGATTTTCACTTCGAATGGCTAAGTTCTCACTTTGGAGAGTTTCAATTTCACGGTTATATTTTGTATTTAAATAAAATGAGTAGGCAAATATCGCTGAAGTAACTGCTAGTAATGCTATTAGAGCTATAATAAGTTTATTTCTATGCATTTTTTACACTTGTTAAATATGTTTTTGATAGGTGCTGGCAATAAATATTTTTAGGATTAAAAATCCTACTGGATTCTCTAATGAGTTAAAATTTTTTAAGATAAGCAAAGGAGGTGAATCTATGAGTATTGTAGCTTTCTTTGCTGCCGGACTACAGCTTGTTCTAGCAATAATCCTAGCTATAATTGCAATATACATCGGGCTATCAGTTTTCGGCAAACTAACGAAAGGAATAGATGAGATAGAAGAACTTAAGCGCGGCAATGTTGCGATAGGAATAATCTTTGCAGCATTAGTACAGGTATAGCAGCAACTTTAATCGGATAATTTTAAAAGCAAACCTCTTTTCTTTTTATTTTATTGTTTTTTGGCTCAAAAAGCCTTGAAAGCCGTGATGTTGACCCCAAAAACAAGTAAAATCAATCAATAGCTAAATTAAAGCCTAATGTTCCTATATTCCGGATAATCAGCCCGTTCCTGGTTATTTGTGCGCATACTATTGAGAAGCTCTTTTAAAGCTTTCGCTATATAATACAAAAAGTTTTGGAGAATCTTTTTGGAGAAACCTGAGAAACCTAAAGCTATTATTAATATTGAAAATGTCGTTGCCTCTGCTTCTTTAAATCGGGAGCTTGATTTGGAAAAAGTGGCTGAAGCTCTCGAAAACATTGAATATGAACCTGAGCAGTTTCCTGGTTTAGTATATAGGTTAAAGGAGCCAAAGACTGCTGCTTTAATTTTTAGGTCTGGTAAAATAGTGTGCACTGGAGCAAAGAGCATAGATGAAGTTCATCAGTCTATTGCTCAAACAGTTGAAAAAATGAAAAAGCATGGAATTGATGTAAGCCATGGCGTTGACATTCAAGTGCAAAACATAGTTTCTTCAGCAGATTTAAATGCTGAACTTAATTTAGATGCGATTGCTGTTGGCCTTGGTTTAGAAAATGTTGAATATGAACCTGAGCAGTTTCCTGGTTTAGTATACAGGTTAAAGGAGCCAAAGGTTGTAATTCTATTATTTGGTTCGGGCAAACTTGTCTGTACAGGGGCAAAGGATCCAAAAGATGCAGAAATTGCCGTGGCTAAAGTAACCGAAGAGCTAAAAAGGCTCGGTTTAATGGGTGAGCCAAGGCATGCTTAATATATTTTATGAAACATTGGGCAAGTTAACTCTCTTCTCAATCATAGCAATTTTTTTTCTAATGTTGCTAGGGTTGTACTTAGGATTGCTGGCTGTTAAGAAAGAAAAATTAATTTTACCAAAATTTGTTTTGTTTATTCTAGATTCCTTTTATCTTCCTTTAAAAAAATTTGCTCCCCACCTCGGGTTAAAAGAAGACATAGTTGACCAGATTGGAATACAAGTAAGAAATAAAATTCATCTCAAAAAATTCAAAAAAACTCTGCCAAATGAAAGAATTCTAGTTTTTCCACAATGTTTGAGGCATCCGGATTGCCCAGCTCGGCTCAAATCGCTCGGCTTAATTTGCCTTAGCTGTGGAAAATGCATTATATCTAAAATTAAAGCCGAGGCTGAAAAACTAGGTTACAGAGTTTTCATTGTTCCAGGTTCAAGCTTCGTTAAAAGAATTGTTAGAGAGTTTAAACCAAAGGGAGCCCTGGGAATTGCATGCTGCCAAGAATTAAATTTGACTATGCTAAAGACAGCCGAGCAAAAATGTAGCGTACAAGGCGTAGCTCTCTTAAAGGAAGGTTGCATAGAAACTCAAGTTGATATCTCTGAAATTCTCAGTAAATTGAAGTTAGGCTTGGAAGAATTCACTCCGCCAAAAAAGCCTGCTTGTGAAACTACCGAAAGTTTATCCAGTTGATTTTGTTAGCTTAATATCAAAAAATTTAAATTTTCGATAACCAATTCTTGTGCATGGAAATTGATGACTCAACTATTGCAAGAGTGTTCTCTTTTGATGAGCACCTCAAAGGAAGCGAAAAAACTAGATTTTACCGCAAGCTCTACGGTTATCGAAGTGTTATAAAGGGCAAGCTTTACCATTATTCTGGATTAGCTGATGAAATAGTGTGTTTCTACTTAGGAAAAAGTATAATTGCAACGCCAAATTATTTCACAGAAAAGCTCAGAAAATTCTTCAGGGATTGGTCGAAGGTTTCAGTGATTGAATTCGACGCCATTCTACCGAACCAAGAGCGCTGGAATGCTATTGACAAGCATGTGCTTGGCCTTAAAATCGAGTTTTTAAGTGGGACATCAATTTTAATAAATGAGATCGAAAACCTCCTAGAATTGCTAAGCTCTGGAAGAGAAAATTTAGGGCCATCTGAAGAAGAGAAAGCAGTTATCGTTGTGAAAGCAGTTAAAGAAATAGTGCAATACGATTGGACGGATGGAAAAGAGTACAGCAAGAAAATTTTAGAGAGAATCCAACCCATCACAAGTTTGATATCTAAATAACAACTTTGAATTAGAATTTTAAGCCCATTTATAAAAATTTATTTCAGTTTCAAACTTAGTTTGAGCATTTATTTGATTTCTTTCCTTCTTTTGATGAATACTTTCGATTACCTCCCCCTCTCTCTTAAAAAAGCTTAAATAGAGCTCCGTATGCTTAATAAAGCCGGAAGAATGGAGCTTAACCCCTTTACTTCCACTGGAAAGGTTGTACACTAAAGATAAGCCAGGTAAATCCTCTGAGGTAGTAATTTGGATATAACTACAGATATACCACAACGGCTAGGATTTGAGACTAAAGTTTCAAAGTTTGAGGAATTTCTTCAAAGGTATTGCAATGAAAATGTTCTAAATCTAGGTCTTTATCCGGAGAAAAAATCTCTAATTATAAATTTCGCAGATTTAGATAAGTTTGACAGTGCGTTAGCAGATGAACTGATTAAGTATCCAGATCAAACAATTCAGGCTGCTGAGGCTGCACTTAAGCAAATTATCTCACGCCATTGTGAATTGTCGAATGAAGTTAATTTTCATGTCAGGTTTAAGAATTTATTTGAAAAAACTCCAGTTAGAGAAATCAGAAGCGAACATATTGGAAAATTGATTGAAGTTGAAGGAGTTGTTAGAAAATCAACTGATGTTAGACCAAAGGTTGTAAAAGCAATATTCCGCTGCAAGCGCTGCGGGGAAGAAATAAGTATTTTACAATTTGAAAAATTCAGAACTCCTTTTGAGTGCACAAATTGCCAACGTACAGGACAATTCGATTTTTTAATTGAGAAGTCAAATTTTATCGATGCTCAAAAAATTAGAATTCAAGAGCCCCTTGAAGGTTTGCGAGGCGGAGAGCAACCTAAACAAATCGATATCTATCTTGAAGAAGATTTAACTGGAAAAGTAACTCCTGGCGATCCTGTTGAAATTGTTGGAATTTTAAAATCTCAGAGAAAGTTTGGAGATAATAGCACAGTTTTTGAGATTTTTTTAGATTGCAATTATGTTGAAACACTTGAAAAGGAGTTTGAAGAATTAGAGATTACTCCAGAGGATGAAAAGGCAATTAAAGCACTAGCGAATGATCCGGAAATTTACCGAAAAATCAGAGATTCAATTGCACCTCACATCTATGGTCATGATGAAATAAAGGAAGCCATAATGTTGCAACTCTTTTCTTCTCCTGCAATTCACTTGCCCGACAAAGCACGAATTCGAGGAGATCCACATGTAATTCTCATCGGTGAACCAGCGACAGGAAAATGCCTTACTAAAGATATGGAACTCATTCTGAGAGATGGTCAAGTAATTAAAATTGGAGAGTTTATTGAAAACGTCTTTAAATCAAACAAGTCAAAAATTTTCGAAACATCTGATGGGAGACAATATATTAAAATAAACAATTTGATTTCAGCTCTTTCATTATATCCAGATTTAAAAATAAAGCAAAGCAATATTTCTATTGTTTGGAGACGAAAATATTCAGGAAAAATACTCAATATTTTCACTAGATCGGGAAGGCAAATAAAAGTTACTCCTGAGCATCCGCTTTTTACTATCCAAGAAGGCAAAGTTGTAACGGTTCCAACTAGGGCTTTTGAAGTAGGGGATTATCTAGCGACCCCTAGAAGGATATCCATTGTTGGTAAATCTCAGGAATTAAACATCAAAATTCGAAGGGGTAAAACAAATGCCTTTCATATTTCTATACCTAACCAAACAACTCCTGGACTAATGCGATTTCTAGGATATTTAATTGGGGAAGGATCTAGCCTTGAGAGAGTAGCAAGATTTTCAAATTCAGATCCAATCTTAATAAATGATTTTATAAAGATATCTAAGAAATTGTTCGGGATAGTTCCACACCATTATATTTACTCTAGATCTAGAAGAGAAGTTCAAATAACATCTATAGAAGTAAAAGAATTTATTAAAAAATTAGGAAGAGAAATTCTAGAAAATTCCAATAAGAAAGCCCTGCCATGTTTTGTATTTAAATGTAGTGACGAGGAAATAGGAAATCTAGTAAAAGCAATTTTTGATGGAGAAGCAACAGTTTCTAAAACTGGCAAACAAATAGAAATTACATTAGGAAGTCGCTCATTAATAAAACAATTACAAATTCTTTTACTCAGGATGGGAATCATTTCTTATTTTAGACCAACCTTTAAATATGCAACCAATTCAAAAAATAAAATCAAAAGAAAATATTTTAGGCTATGGATAACTGGCCGCGATAATTTAATTGCTTTTTACAAAAATGTTGGATTTCAGAGTCAAGAAAAAAGGAAGCGATTACAGAGGGCAATTAGCAAACTAGATTTAAAAATAATCCCTCAAACAAATGTGGATGTAATCCCGAAGATTGGAAAATTATTACGAAACTTACGTAAAGCAAGCAAACTAACAAAACATGATTTGGGCCTTTCTAACGTTGCACAATTTAGAGCCTACGAACTAGGAAAGAAAAACCCCTCCAGACAAAAATTGCTTAATATAGTTTTTGATCTATCTCGGAGTCAACAATTATCAAATGGAGGTTCATTAAACAAAGGAATTCAAAATCTAAAAAAATTGGCTGAATCAGACATTTACTGGGATAAGATAATAAAAATCAAAGAAACTCTCACTGATGAATACGTTTATGATCTAACTATTGAGGGTACGCCTAATTTTATTGCAAATGGAATAATAGTTCATAACAGTGAGATCTTGCAATTTGTTGCAAATAACTTAGCTCCTCGCGGAATTTATACCAGCGGTAAGGGAAGCACGAAAGCAGGACTTACAGCGGCAGCTGTGCGCGATGAATTTGCTGAGGGTAGTTGGTCACTTGAAGCTGGAGCACTTGTACTTGCTGATCGAGGATCTTGTGCAATTGATGAATTTGAGAAGATGAGCGAAGATGACCGTTCTGCAATGCACCAGGCGATGGAACAACAATCTTACCACCCTTCAGTAGAAATACTGTTTACAGGTGGCGAAAAAATCAAAATTGGAACTTTCGTTGAAGGATTGTTTGAAAAATATTCTAAAAGAAAGATAATTGGGTATAATTGTGAAATTCTCCCAATTAAAGAACTTAATATTCAATTATGGAGTACAGATTTTAACAAGACCTTTCCGATTAATGTAAATAGAGTGAGCAGGCATAAAGCTCCTCCATATTTCATCAGACTTAGGTTCTCAAATGGAAGAGAGATTATTGTAACACCTTCACATCCAATTTATGTCTCCAGAAACAGTAAAATAATCGAAGTTTTTGCTGAAGAGGTTGAAATTGGAGAATATGTACCAGCACCGCGAAAACTTCCACTTACTAGAAGTAAATTCACTTTGGACACTGTTGATCCATGGCATTTTAATCTAAAAAGGATCAAAATTCCGAATAAATTGTCACCTTCATTTGGAAGATTATTAGGTTATCAAATTTCGGAGGGGCATGCTTATTTTAATGAAAGTAATCGATATGCTGAACTTGGTGTCACGAATTCTGATGGAAAAGTAATTAATGAAATGACTGCCCTATTTTTAGAGAAATTTTCGTTGAATCCTTATACCCAAGTAAAGAACAATTGGGGGACCAGCGTATCCGTTCTTAGGTATCCCTCAAGAATTCTATATGCGTTTTATCAGAAAAACTTCCCTGAAATATTGAAAGGCGCTACTGCTAAGCGAATCCCAAAAAATATCTTTGGCACTAATATAAGGTGCAAAATCGAGTTTCTTAAAGCAGCATTTATTGGAGATGGTTTTGTCGATAGCGAAAGATTTGGGTACAGAACAGCTTCCAGAAAACTCGCTGAAGACATGCAAGACGTTTTTTGGCAAATTGGAATTGACTCGTACATATCAAGAGATGATAATTATTTCAAAGTAGTTATAACTGGTACGCAAAGTATGTTAAAATTCGCTAATAAAATTGTTGAAGATTGGGATTGGAGATATAAAAGAATTCAAAGATTGATAGCAAGAAGCAAGAAAGTTAACCGCTCACATGATGTATCACCGCCAGATGTAGTTATTGTTTTAAAAGATATGCTTAAAAAAATGCACATGGATGATGGTTACTTAAATGAACATATTAAACAGAATTATGGAATAACCCTCCCAACACTGCAAAAATACATTAAAAGGTTAGAAAATTCAGCAACAAAAGCAAAGAAGAAAATATCGACCTTAAATAACGCCAGAGAAATCAGAAAGATTTCAAAAATATCGCTCCTTGAAGTTGCAAAAGCAATGCAACTCTCGACGAGCATGATTACTTACATTGAGCGAAATAAAGCTTCCAGATATAGAGAACTGCTAATAAAAGTCAAAGAGCTTGCAACAGAAAAATTAAAAGAACTAGAAAAGTCGATTTCAAGAATAAAATATGTATTTCTGAACTCTGATTTGCGTTGGGGTAAAATTGTAAAGAAAGAAATTATTCCTAATGCTGGTAACTATAAAAATAATTTTGTCTATGACGTCACGGTAGAGCCAACAAATACATTTGTGAGTGAGGGATTAGTTCTTCATAATTCTGTTTCTATTGCAAAAGCAGGTATTGTGGCTACATTAAACGCTCGCACAGCGATTCTTGCAGCTGCAAATCCAAAGTACGGAAGGTTTGACAAATACAAATCAATGGCGGAGCAAATTAATTTAAGCCCGACGCTGCTTTCTAGGTTCGATCTCATTTTCTTTGTTGAAGATGATCTCTCAACAACTAGAGAGATGGCAAAACATATTTTAAATTCAGTCGTTGAGCCGGAAAAAATCTTACCTCCTATTGAACCTGAATTTTTAAGAAAATACATCGCATACTCTAGACAGCACATTGTCCCTCAATTATCAAAAGAAGCTAGAGATAAGATCGAAACTTTCTTCACTGTTCTAAGAGAGCAAGTCGCTGGAGATAGAAGTTCTCCTGTTCCAATGACTGCACGCCAACTATGGGCGATCATTAGGTTGTCCAGATCAAGCGCTAGAGTTAGATTAAGCAATGAGGTTACTCTTGAAGATGTTGGGCGAGCTATTAGATTAGTCAATTTATCGCTCAAGCAAGCAGGAATCGATTTTGAAACAGGGAAACTTGACATAGACAAAATTGAAATTGGAATCACAATGTCACAGCGCGATAAAATTGTTACAATTCTAGCAATTATTGAAGCAGTTGAGGATCTCCATGAAGGGTTGGCTCCACTTGAAGAAGTTTTAGCAGAGACTGAAAAGAGAGGGATTGAGCGGCGAGTAGCTGAAGAATTGATTGAGATGTTAAGGAAGCGGGGTGATCTGATTTCACCTCGCCATGGTATTATAAAAAAAGCATGAAATAAAACTTTTATAACGACTTGAGGATGCTCCTTGAATTGAAAGCGATTACTCCTTGCACTCTCTATATTTTTTTCTGGATGAAATCGCTGAGTTCGTCCAAATCTTCAAAAAACGCTCTAAATTCGATGTTGTACTCCCGTCAACTAGGCTCACATCTTCAACTCCCTCAAGCTTTTTTAAGGAACCGACCACGCTGTCAAGCTTAGATGCTTCAATCCTCAGCGAAACTATTGTTGGTATGCTTTTCCCGAGCTTTTTGTAGTCTATGACTGGAACTACCTTTTTGATAATTCCAGCTCTTTCCATCTTCGAGAAGCGCAAGGATACAGTAGCAGTCGATAACCCCAACTTCTTTGCTATCCGTCTGAAAGACTGCCTGCCGTCCAACTTTAACTGCTCTATTATCTCTAAGTC
>JACRDV010000124.1 GCA_024860865.1 Methanobacteriota archaeon
ACTTGTTCGATTTTTTCCACAAAGTCCTCTGCTCTTACTTTATATTCTGGATACCCTGTATTCGGAGGTTCCACTAGTTGTAGGCCAGCCATTTCAGCAGCAATCGCGGTTGAATAATGGCATAAGGGATCTGCTACTATCACGTTTGTGTAGTCTTTTGATCCTTCAACTTTCAAGCTTTCAGCTATTGTTCTAACAACTGCGAATTGGGCTGCGCGGCATCCAAATGTATGTTCTGCGACATCTCCGCCAAAAAATTTTGCAACGTCTTGAAGGAAGTCTCTCACAGGTGGCTTTGCAATAAGACTTGATCTTCCTTCGAGACAGTCGAAGCATGCTGTATAACCAACTTTAGTCCATTCTTCCTCCAAAAGCTTTTTTTGCACTTCTTGAGGCACAATTCCTCCAGTCATAATTGGTTGGATTATCGTATGCGTACGATATTGATTGCGCATTAATTTGTATTTCTGTATTTCAAGCATAACATTACACTTTGATTCCAATTTTTTGTAAATATCTCACCATATTGTTAACAACTTCTTTGATTGTGATTTCCATGCTCTTCCCGCTCTGGATATCAGCACCTAATTCATCAACGCTTGCCATTATAGACAAGTCTAACCAGTAGCCACGTTGGCTGGCGCGATAAGGTCGTGATAAAATTTTTTCAAGCTTTTTTGTAGCTTCTTCAGCTTTTTCATCTGAGGGCATTTTCACTGGCAAGTGAACAGTAATAAACTTAAGCTTACCCTGGAAGTCCTTGTTGAGATACACTCTAACATCTTGATTACTAATTCTCCCAAAGAAGTAATCAGTGCTTTTTGAGAGACCTATTTTTTCAAACTCATTTATTACTCCAATCGGTATATCGCTTACGCGACAGCCACATAGAGCACCGCCAGTTTTCACAAGTCTCTCTATACTTTCTGCCAACTGAATATAGATTTCAGGCGGCGCTCCAAAGATAACCTCATTATCTCGATAATCCGAAAACACAACTCTAGCGCCATTGCACAAGAATGATAAATTTGGTTTACCTTCCATGTAAGGTTTTGCGGTAAATTCACCACAAGCCGCTTCGCCTCTAAATCCAACAGACAAAAGCTCCTCTTTTCCAGCCTGCAGAAGGGTAGTTATATCCATCATTTGTCTAGGAGTGAGTATAGCTAAAATAACATCTGGTTCCTCAGTAATCTGGTCTATTGAAGCAACCAAGACTTTCTTCGTATCTGCAGGTTTCACTCTTGGTTCGATATCTACATACACTGGCGCTGTAAAGCCGAGACAAAGTTCAGCAGTTGGGCATGTTTGATCCTCTTTATTAAATAGTAGAGCTTTACCCTGCGAAGCAATTCTAACTATTTGGCAATATGCTGCTGGCTTTTCAGGTTTAAACTGGGGCTCTCCTTGAGAGCCGTCTTTCATAATTTTTATACCAACCAAATGGTATCTTAACCCAAGATACGCTCTGACAGTTTCGTCGATTTTGCCCCAATTTATTTGCTTCTTAGCCACTCTTTTACCTCGTATAGAATTTTTTGCTTATAAAGTTTATAAAATAAACTCTTTATCAAACTACCTTACATTAAACTGCACGAATCTATTTAATTGCTACCGAAATAGAAATACGAAATACCCAAACTATTAAAAATATGGTACTTGAAAGGAAAATAAAGTAACTAGAGCGGCCGTAGTCTAGCCTGGTTAGGAGAGCTTTTTGCAACTCTAACAAACTTTGGCCTTCCAAGAGAAATATTTACTCGCAGAAAGCCAATAACCCGGGTTCAAATCCCGGCGGCCGCACCATAATTTAATTCAAACTTAGCGGGACCACTTTCAGTTCAACGCGTTGCCCGAAGGGTTTATGGTTACAGCTCACACAAGCGCGTTGGCAGGCGTGTCAGAAAATGCCACTATTCAGGCCTGATAGATCGGAGGGACTGCTTCGTTCTCGGTAAAGGAGTCGTTGCCCTTCCTGCTGAAACAGCAAAGGGCTTCATCGAGTTTCTAAAAAACAATCATGTAAAGGTTGTCCAGCACGAGGTTTATATGTAACTAGCTATGACCACTTCCTACGAAGTTAAGAAAGTAAGGAGGTCTACATGTTTCCAAGCATTTTTAGTCTTGTAACGCTTACTTGCTCTACGTAGGTATTCTGATGACTTCAATCTCCCGACATTTAAGATATTTTTGAGTTGCTTGTCAAAATTAAACCAGCGGCTACACCATCATTATTTTCAGGTGATTTAATTTTTGCAGGATAGCTTGAAAAAAGATATCGAAGAACTTATTGAAATCTTAGAGAAACGTAAGGCGAGACCTAATGTTGTTATTATGCCAGACTTTTTTCTAGATCATTTTATTTCTTTTAAAGGGAACCCGCCATCTTTTTTGGAAAAAATTTCAAACATTGTAGGGCAAGGCGGTGGAAATATCCCTTTTGTCAGCCAGTCTATTTTTAGAGGTGGAAATGCAGCTAACACAGCATCGGCTCTTGCTTCATTAGGTGCAAACGCGCATTTGATTGCCAGAACAAATCCAACAGGGCTCATTTTACTTAAACATCTTCTTAAAACCAAAGGCATGGATTTATCCCATGTTAAAGTGAACGGTAGGATTGCATTAACTACAGCGATTGAGCTAAGATACAAAGGAAAGCTAGTGAACTTAATGATAAATGACCCGGGTTCAGTTAAGGATTTTAGTTTCAAAATCTTAACTAAAGCTGACCTAGATTTAATTAAAAGTTCTAATTTTGTATGTGTTTTTAATTGGAATCAAAATTTGAGAGGGACAGAGCTTATTAAAAAGGTTTTCAGCTTTGTTAAGAAAAAAGGGAAAGGAAAAACTTTCCTCGATACCGGAGACCCTTCTTTTAAAAGGAATGAAATTCAAACTTTAATAAAAGAAGTTTTGTCTAAAGGTTTAGTTGATATTTTTAGTATAAATGAAAATGAAGCAATTTGGTTTGCTTCCTATTTTAACACAAGCATTCACAGGAAAAGTAAAGTAGTGAAACCTGACAAATTGGCTTTTAAATGCGCAGATCTTCTCCATGAAAGACTGGGTTCGAGGATAGACTTGCATACGATTAAATATTCTGCTACTTTCACCAATGGTGAAAAATATATTGCTCCAATTTTTAAGGTACGAGCTTTAAGAACAACTGGTGCCGGTGATGCTTGGAAAGCTGCAGATATTTATGGAGAAGCTTTAGGACTAAGGCCTGAGCAAAGATTATTGTTAGCTAATGCAGCAACAGCCTATTATGTTTCAAGTATTAATGATGATCATGCCACAACCGAAAATGTAATTCAAATGTTAAAAATGAAATTAAAAGATTTCGATGAACTGTCACATGTGAAAGAAAAGTAGTTTTCTTAGAATTCTTTGGTTTGTATTGGTTAAAGTTTCAGCTTTATAACTAAGTCGCCATGTAATCTGAAAACAAAAGCTTAAAATAGAAGAAGAAATTTGAAAGAAAATGGAAAAAAGATGGAAAATAAAAAATTACCAGAGAGAATTTATAAATTAGATGAAGATTTGAGCGATTATATATGCAAAGTTACTTATAAAAAAGATCAAGGTTCTATTCTTTGTAAATCAACATTAGTTGAAGGAATTGTAGAAAGTTATATTGGAACCCCTCCACTTGTTAAAGTAATTGAGAATATTATACGAGAAAGAGGGGGAAAAGTAGAGGTTTTTAATAAAGAAACAAGAAGTTTAAATCCGAGAAAGAAAAAAACCGACTAAATTACAAATTTGATGAAGTTCCAACCTATTTACCGAAAAATTGGAGAGGCCCAATACCCGGGCCAGCTCCCGCTCACTCATCTCAACCTCGCGTTGGCTGAAGAGATAGGAGAGCAACTTTAACTTGGCATTGGAATCTAACATGCCATGCGCCGATACATGAAACCGCATGTTTTCACATGTTATTTTTTAATAACAGTATTTTATAAATATAACGGACGTTATTTAAACCTAACAATTAAACTTACCGCAACTTGTAACGCGGGTTCAAATCCCGGCGGCCGCACCATTAGCTGATTTAGGTTCAATATATTATGAAATGTATTATTCAAGGAGATAGAAAATTTTGAACCATTCATTTCCGAGATTACGGCTGCCGAAATTGAACGTACCCCTGATATGGAATTCCAAAGTAAAATGAAAGAAGTGGTATCGCAATTTTCAGTGCTCTTCCTAACTGATGACGTTGAATGGTTAGCAAACGAGTATATCCGCCATGGTGCAGTTCCAGAAGGTTACCCTGAAGATGCTTACCATATTGCTATCGCTGTTATAAACGAAGTAGACTATCTTTTGAGTTGGAACTTCAAGCACATTGTAAGGAGGAAAACGAGAGACATAGTGAAGATGGTAAATACTTTAAATAGATTCAGACAAATAGAAATTTGACACCAGCAGAACTATTATAGGAGGTAAACATGAGCAAAATCACGGAAAAAAAGATGGAAGAGATAAGAAAAATGGTGGAAGAGGAATTTCCTGATGATCCAGCTTTACAGCAAGTTCATATTGCAAGGAAAATCATTGCTAAGGAAGCGGAGCGTGAAGGATTAAGTTTTCTTGAATACATCAAATTGTTGGGGAAGCAAGTTAAGGATGTCTCTCAAAGGCACGGCGTATAACAGAGCGTATCCGTCTCCGTGCCTTGATACTTCGCCCAAATCCCGCCCATCTGCTGGACTTCAGATACGCTCGGGACGTTATACCAACAATAAGTTAACAGAACCATTTTTTCTTAGAATCCTCTTGGTGCTAAGCCTCAGAGAAATCCTGTTATTCGCACAATATCGGTGATTGTTTTGCTCACTTTAATTTTGGCCGATTCTGAACTCGAGCTCGTTCCAAAAGAGCTTCGAGATAATCCAATCATTGTAGAATACTCACGCAGAAAAAAGAAAGACCCTTCAAAAATTTTGCTCGATTCTAACTTACATTATCAAGCGATGAAGGAGCTGAAAGATAGTAAAAGAAGAGGGCGGCCAGACATAATTCATATAACATTATTGAATGCCCTTGATTCTCCACTTAATCGATCTGGCTTGTTAAATGTTTATGTTCATACTAGAAATAATGAAATCATTTCAATTAACCAAAGCACAAGACTTCCTCGAAATTATAATCGATTTGTTGGGCTGATTGAGCAACTTTTTGAGAAAGAGAAAGTTCCATCGGAAAATCCACTCCTTGTTAAGCAAAACAAAACTATTGAAGAATTGTTGGCTGAATTGAATCCTGACTATGTAATTGTCTTTTCCGAAGATGGTGAGAAAATTTCTTCTCAAAAATTAATGCAAGAAGCAGCAAAATGCGATAAAGTTGTGGCTATAATTGGTGGATTTCCGCACGGAGATTTTCTCAGTGGTATTAAAAAAATTGCAGATAAAGTTGTTTGTATAGATCCGTCTCCACTAAATGCTTGGACTGTTGTTAATAGAATAATATTTTCATATGAAAATGCAATTGATTTAGCTGAAAGGAGGTTTGAAATTGCGCGCGCGAGCTCCAAAACCTAAATGGATGAAACAAATTGCTTTAGAGAGGATTATACGGTTGTTCCAATTGGCAGAGCAGGAGTTTAAGTTTCACCCCGAGCGCTCCCATCGATATGTTGAACTTGCAAGAAAAATTTCAATGAAATATAACGTAAGAATTCCAAAAGACTATAAAAGAAGATTTTGCGGGCATTGTTATAACTTTCTTAAGCCTGGAGTAAATTGCAAGGTTAGATTGCGAAAGATCCCTACAGCTTATGTCGCAATAATATGTTTAGATTGCGGCAATATTATGAGAATACCCTATAAGGGCAAGAGAAATAGAACAGTCCCCATCCAGGTCTGAAAGAATTAAAAGCGAAAGCATGCCATTTTAAATCCATCTAGGTCGACATAGGCCAACCGAAGGTTTAATTAAAGAGATAATCAGAATTTTAAAAAAGGGACTTAATTAAGCTATTAAACACTAGGCTAGTAGAGATAAAAGAGTTCCAGCAAAAGCTGAACCTTCGCTAAACTTATTAACATTATCAACCTTCTATTCACCTAAATAATGAGGAGGATCTTAATGGCTAATGTTTACGATGTTCCAGCCACTCAATTAATAGAATTGGCTGCACTAGAACTAAAAAAAATGGATGTCTTTACCCCTCCCGTGTGGGTGCCTTATATTAAAACAGGAGCGCACAGAGAAAGAGTTCCTCAGCAGGACGAGTGGTGGTACACCCGTTGTGCATCTATACTCAGAAGAATATACATTGATGGCCCAATAGGAATCGAAAGGTTAAGAAGTTACTATGGAGGGCGAGAATCGCGCCCAGATAGACCTCACCACTTTAAAAAAGGTTCAGGCTCAATTGTTAGGAAGGCAATCCAACAGTTAGAGAAAGCAAAATTTCTCATTAAATCCAAAAAAGGTCGGTCAATAACTCCAAAAGGTCGAAGTTTCCTAGATAAAATTGCCACTCAGATTAAACCTCAAGCTCCGGTTTCAAAATCAGCTTAATCAAAAACGGGATAAACATGGCAACTGATGAAGAAGAAATTGAAGCTCTTAGAAGGAAAAGATTGCAAGAGCTACAACAGCAACAAGCTACTGCTGAGTTAATCAGGCAGGAGCAATTAAGACAGCAAATTGAGCTTCAAAAGCGAGCAATTTTGCGGCAGATATTAACCCCTGATGCTCGTGCTCGGCTGACAAATATAAAGATGGTAAAGCCAGAATTTGCTGAACAACTTGAGCTCCAATTAATCCAATTAGCTCAGACTGGGCAGCTCAAGAGCCAAATTAATGATGAGCAACTCAAAGAGTTATTGCGGAAGATTGAGGGGCGTAAAAAAGAAATTAAAATTAGGAGAGTTTAGATGAGCAGAAACAAACCTCTTGGTAAAAAATTGCGCTTATCTCGAGCAACAAAGTCTAATCAACGAGTTCCGATTTGGGTTGTTGCTAAAACCCGTGGTAAAGTTAGAACTCATGCAAAAATGCGCCATTGGCGTAGAACTAAATTAAAAGCTTAGGTGAAAGCAATGCCAATTGAGAGAGTTTATACTGTCCCCCTTAGCAAAGTAAAATCAGTTCCAAGACAAAAACGCGCCCCTAGAGCGATTCGGTATATAAAAGAATTTTTAGCTCAGCACATGAAAGCTGATGAAGAAAATATTAAATTAGATCCATCAATTTCTGAAAAGGTGTGGGAGCGCAGCATAAAAAAAATCCCGTCTAAAATTAAACTTAAAGTCACAAAGCAAGATGATGGTTCAGTAATTGCCGTTTTGGCCGGAGAATAAGAAGCTATATGCCTGTTCAACCACTTGATTTTGCCGGCAATCCCAATATTGGGGTTTTTGCAGCGGCTACAGATAAAGATGTGTTATTGCCACCGATTCTAAGCAATAAAGCTGTAAAAATTATTGAGAATGTTCTCAAAGTGCCGGCTATTAGAACTAACTTATGTGGCAGCAACCTAATCGGGGTATTCTCAGTTGGAAATAACAATGGTCTAGTTGTTTCTAGGTTTGCACTTAATGAAGAAATTAAATTTTTAAAAGAAAGAATAAAATCTAATGTTGAACCGTTGCCAGATAAGCACACTGCGGTTGGAAATTTGGTTTTAGCTAATGATTATGGAGCAATAGCTAATCCGCTCTTATCTAAAACTGCAATTAAAGTGTTGGAGGAAACATTGGGAGTTGAAGTGGTTAAAGGAACAATAGCTAAGATGAGAACTATCGGATCAGTAGCAGTTGCAACCAATAAGGGAGTTTTGGCTCATCCAAATGCTACTGAGGAAGAATTAAAGTGGCTGGAGGAAATTCTTAAGGTTCCAGCAAATGTAGGAACTGTAAACCGAGGGACTCCATATGTTGGAGCTTGTATGATCGCTAATGTGGAGGGAGCAGTTGTTGGAAGCTTAACAACTGGTCCTGAACTCGCTAGAATTGAGGACACATTAGGATTTTTATGAATAGTATAGTTCTTAAATTTTATATAGCATATTTATATACAAAAAAACATGGCCAAAACCATATCAGTCTCAAATGGTGTATACGATTTATTAGTAAAGGCAAAATTATCCAAAGAAAGCTTCAGCGAGGTTATAGTCAGATCTTTAGAAAAGAGAATGAAATTAACAGATATTGCAGGCTCACGTACAATTAGTAAAGAGGAATGGAGAAGGGTCAGCAAGGCTTTTGAAAAACAAAAAAGAAGCCGATGAGAAAAGGAGAAGGCATGTTAGCTAGAAGTAGGCGCAATTTTGAGGCTATTTGCCTTATAGCATGAAATAGCTAAAGTAGCGCTGAAATAGATGTATCTTTTGCCTTAGAAGGTATAAGTACAAGTCTTACCTATGTTATCAAGCTGCTACGCGCAATGTAGAGCACTTTCAAAAAATTCGCGGTGTAAAAATTGAAACTTATTAACAAACTTAGTTTCAATAAATATGAAAGAAATTCATAATGTTGAGATATAAAATGGCAACTGAAAGAGAGCAATTACAAAAAATGTTGGCTGAGCTCGATTATTATCAAACTCAACTTCAAGTGCTTCAGCAGCAATCGCAGTTAATAGATGCTTCAATTTCTGATATATTGATTGCAGACCAAACTTTAACCGAGATAGGAAAACTGCCTGAAGGTACTGAAATTCTAGTTCCAATAGGCGGATCTTCATTTATACAGGCTAAAATTACAAACACTAAGACAGTGATAGTTGGGCTAGGAGCTGATACTTCGACAAAGAAAACAATTGAAGACGCTCAAAAAACTCTTCAAGAAAGGCTAAGTGAAGCTCAAAAATTTAAAGAAAATGTTCAGCGTGGCCTAGTTGAAATAAGCCAAAGGATAGAAGTGTTGCGCCCTCAGGTAGAAGAATTAGTAGCCAAAATACGCGAAGCAAGCGGCAAACCTGGCGAGGCCAAGGGCAGTGTTTAATTCATTAAAAGAAAAGCTTGCTCAATTCACCAAAAAAATCGCTGAAGTTGCTGATAAAAAATCTGAGGCCGAAGTAGCTGCGGTAAAACCCACTTTGGTAGAAAAGACAAAGGCCCTTTTTAAAGGGGAGATTATTTTAGATGAAAAAGATTTAACTCCTGTTTTTGACGAC
This sequence comes from Methanobacteriota archaeon, assembly GCA_024860865.1. Lineage (GTDB taxonomy): Archaea > JACRDV01 > JACRDV01 > JACRDV01 > JACRDV01 > JACRDV01. The sequence continues at coordinate 9,136 of JACRDV010000124.1, forward strand.
TTAGAAACTTCCTTGCTTGAAAGCGATGTTGCCCTCCCCGTTATTGAAGAAATAGTAAAATCAATTAAAATGCAGCTTGTTGGCAAAAAAATCAAGCGTAATGAAAACCTTCCAACCTATGTACAAGGAGTTTTAAAAAACGCAATTCAGCAGGTTCTGATCTCTGCTAAACCAGAAGAAATACTCAATCGAATTAAAAAGCGTGATCCCGCTCGCCCATTTGTAATTATGTTTGTAGGAATCAATGGAACTGGAAAAACAGTTACTATTGCAAAATTTGCAAAATTTTTGCAAGATCATGGTATCAAATCAGTAATGGCCGCCAGTGATACATTTAGAGCGGGTGCAATTGAACAGCTTGAAAAGCACGGCAAAAATCTTGGGATTAGAGTAATCAAACATGAACCGGGAGCAGACCCAGCAGCAGTTGCATTTGATGCAATTGAGCATGCAAAAGCCAGAAAACTGGATGTGGTTTTAATAGATACTGCTGGCAGAATGCAGACTGATGTTAATTTAATGGAGGAAATGAAAAAAATTCACCGCGTTACAAAACCAGATTTAGTTATTTTTGTTGGGGATTCTCTAACTGGACATGATATGATAATGCAATCAAAGGAATTTAATGATGCTACTGAAATAGATGGTGTTATCCTGACAAAAATGGATTCTGATGCCCGTGGTGGATCTGCACTTTCAATCTCATATGTGATTAAAAAACCAATTCTTTTTCTAGGCATAGGTCAAAAATATGAAGATTTGATTGCATTTAACCAAAAATGGATGGCAAACCGTTTGTTAGGTGAAGCAAATGTCGCTGGATAAACTTGGGAGCTCATTGCGATCTGCTCTTAGAAAAATAATTGGGGCGCCTCTTGTTGACGAAGTCCTAGTCAAGGAGGTTGTTAAAGATATTCAACGGGCTTTAATCACATCAGACGTTAACGTCAAATTAGTTATGGATCTTTCAAAGAAAATTGAAAAACGCGCACTAGAAGAAAAACTGCCAGCCGGTTTATCTAAGCGAGAGCATGTTATCAAAATTGTTTATGATGAGCTAGTGAAATTTGTCGGAGAAAAGCCATCAGAGCTCCGTATTTCAAAAGACGGATTCAAAATTATGATGATTGGAATCGAAGGGAGCGGAAAAACCACAAGCATAGCTAAACTTGCGAGATTTTTCCAGAGGAAAGGGTATAAACCAGTTTTGATTTGTGCTGATGTACATAGACTTGGGGCCTATGAACAGCTTCAACAACTTGCGGCACAGCTTAACGTTCCATTTCATGGAAACTTAAACTCAACTGATGCTGTAAAAATAGTTGAAGAATCTTTAAGCAAAATCGAGAAAAAAAATCTAGTTATTATTGATACAGCTGGTCGGCACAAATCTGAAACAGAATTGATGGACGAAATGAAAAAATTAGCCGAAGTTGCTCAACTTAACGAGAAATTGCTGACCATTGATGCGACCATAGGACAACAAGCAGGAGTACAAGCTAAAGCATTTCACGAAGCAATTGGCATTACTGGTGTTGTTTTAACAAAACTCGATGGTGCGGCTAAGGGTGGAGGGGCATTATCTGCAGTTGCAACAACTGGAGTTCCTATTAAGTTCATTGGAGTCGGAGAAAAAATCGACGAATTTGAACTCTTTGATCCACAAAGTTTCATCTCTAGGTTACTTGGGATGGGAGACCTTAAGGCGCTACTTGAGAAGGCTGAAGAGCTCCCAAAAGAAATAAAAGAAGTAGATGTTACAAAATTCTTAGCAGGTAAGTTTACTCTTCAGGACCTTTACTCCCAGTTCGAAGCTATGCAAAAAATGGGTCCGCTTAAAAAAATTCTTCAGATGGTCCCGGGGTTTGGGCTTAGCGCAGAATTACCTGAGGATTTTTATAAATTAAGCGAAGAGAAATTAAAAAAGTTTAGAGTTATTCTGGATTCTATGACTGATAAAGAACTTGAGAGCCCAGAGATAATCAATCGAAGTCGAATGCAGCGAATTGCTAGAGGGTCAGGCACTAAAATGGAGGATATAAAAGAACTTCTCAAGCAATATCAAATAGCAAAAAGATTGTTTAAATCTCTTAGGAAAGGTCGTTTTCCCGCATTAGACAAAGCTCTTAGGCAAATGGGCTTAAAGAAATTTAAATAGCATTTTTTCCCAAAAGCTTTAAAATGAAGTTCCTTATCCAATGAAGTGCTATAGAATACTAAGTAATAATGTTATAAAGTTAATGAGGGTTTTCTTGTGGCTAGGCGTTCGCATGGCTTAAGAAGCAAATCTCGTTTAAAACTCAGAAGACATCCTCGAGAACGAGGATTATCTCCTATTAGCAAAATAATGCAAGAATTCAAAGAGGGAGATAGAGTTCACATTACGATAGACTCTAGCTTGCATAAAGGCCAGCCTCACCCTAGGTTTCATGGTCGAACAGGGGTTGTGACTGGAAAACGCGGGCGAGCATATATTGTTACTATTTCGGATGGAAATAAAATAAAAGAGATAATAACCTATCCGGAACATTTGAAACTTCAGTAGGGAGCACATATGCCAAAAAAGGTTTTAACTGAAAAAATAACTCCGCTATCGGAAGTTAAAGAAATTTTAGAAAGCAGAAGTAAGGAAGGTGAATTAAAATATGAACAACGGCTTACTTTGGATTACGCCTCCAAGTTTGCTAAAATAAAGAGCGGAAAAGCTGAAAAATTTATTAAAGAGCTGATGGAAGCCGTTGATAAAGTAAAAGAGCGCCAAGCAATTAAGATTGCTGATTTATTGCCTGTAACCCCTGATGATGTTAGAGTTATTTTTGCAAAAGAGAGATTCAGTCTCACTGAAAATGAAATAAAAAAGATACTAGAAATTGTGGATAAATACCGTCCATAAATCTTATTTTGAAAATTTTGGTGGCAATCAAATGGAAATGGAAGAGTATGCTATTGTGCTTGATTTTTTAGCAACTGGTTATCCTGAGAATACTAGACCCATTCACTTAAGAGAACCGATTGCTCAGGTAATTGGAGAAAAGCAATTTACATTGCTAGAGATAGTGCCGAGAAGGGAAGTTTCGTTCAAACCTTATGACCGAGTGTACATTGGCAAAGGACAAAGAGAACAGGTTGAATACGTTCGCGGCAGAATCCCCTATGAAAAGCTCACAGCTACAGCAAAAGTTGAGCTTCCCTATATTCTTGAGCAGATTGCAACAAAAGATGAAGCTAGATTTATTGAGTTCTTTAATAAATGTCAGCCGATCACAACTCGTTTGCATCAACTGGAGCTTTTGCCTGGAATTGGAAAAAAACTAATGTGGTCAATAATAGAGGAAAGAAAGAAAAAACCATTTCAAAATTTTGCAGACATCAGTGCTCGTGTTCACTTATTACCAGATCCTAAAAAAATGGTAGTTAAACGAATTATACAAGAGCTCGAAGGGCGTGAGAAATATTATATATTCGTACCACCACCAAGGTCAGCTCGAGCTCCAACATAAGCCTTTTTTACCCTGATGGGATAAAGCGCATACGGCTTTCATATCTTTCAAATGCATCTTTTAGACTTTGAAACCTCGCTATATCGCCTCTATCGTAGGTATAGCAGAGAATTACTGATGTAGATTTGGTATCAGTTATATTTACACCATAATGGATTTCTTTCATTTGAGTTCCTGCGCAGATCTTTTCCTCAAGTTCAGCATGGTCTATCTTTTCTGCGATTTTTTTAGTTGTTTTCAAAATGCAAAGTGCTTTCATTGGTATTTTTCCTTTTACCCCTCTGATTGATGATCTACTGATTGCCTTTTCGATTAACTGATTTATGTTGATTTCCTCTTGACTAAAGAGTGTTGCGGTTTCTTGTGTTGTTCGAGATACTGAAGTCACTCCTATATAACTTCCATAAACACTGCCTAGGTTTAGGGCAGTTAGAAAATCCTTAGCATCAATCACTTTGTATAAATCACCGTGCATTTTTTCCTCTAGGAGCACTCCGAACATTATATCCTTTAAAGATTCAGCGATAACTTGATTAAAATCTGGGAAAAGATTGTATAATGTCCTTGAAGTTTTTGCTTTGGTGGTGAGCAAGTCATTATCTACCGTAATCAACCCGTCGCAAAGTCTGTGCTTAAAAACGTTCTGCAACCACCACCATGCATTTCTAAAGGGTAAATCGCCCTCAACAGTTGCAGGTAAAACACAAATTACTACTGTAGGTATTTTAAGTTCATTGCGAAGCGCATCTAGTATAGTTAAAGAGACTCCACAGCCTGTGCCTCCACCAGCACCTAAAATCATCATTGCAAATGGCACAGGATTTTTGGATAAAACCTCTCTCTCCATCCAATCCAAAAAGGACTGCGTATGCTCATGAGCCACTTCATTAGCATCATATGGATTTTTGCCAAATCCTGCAGCAACATAATGTTCAAATCCCTTTTGATATGGCATAAAACCTCTTTGTTTTGATATTCCAAGCCAAAAATCTCTGTTGATATGCTTTAGCTTTAGTAGGTCTTTAATGGTAGAATTGAGGGTAACTGGATAAGCTAGGCTAAAGATCTTTTTTTCCGAAAAGACATCATCGGCAAGCGTGCCACCACACTGGCCTACACCTACAAATAAATCTATAGATATCCCTTCTCTGATTATTTCGGTATCAGCCCAAATTCAGATTATCTTTAAAAGTGTTATTAATATTATGTATACCAAGGTAATATAAAAATAACCCTCGTAAAAAGTGGCGTACTTAGAATTTTAGTCATCAATATCGAGCGCTGATGGCATTTTTATTTCTGAGCTTTTTTTTATTTCAAATATCATATCGCGCTCATCAATGAACTCAATTATTGTTTGAATATGGAGAGTTTTGGAACCCTTGGGGGGAACAAGTACAATTTTTAAGGATTTTGTTTCTCTCGGTTTAAGCTCAGGGATGGTCTCATCAATTTTCTTGATTTCTATTTCTTCTTCAGCCATCAGTCGGGCTGAAATATTTTTAACTGGAAAATAAGAGTTATTCATAATACGAATTGTCAAATATCCCTCCTTATCTGCACGGCGAAAAGAGGGAAAAATATCAATTTTTAATTCAGGTTTCGTTATAAGCTGTATTAACAGCTTGTCTATTTCTTCTAAACATTCCTTTTTTAATTTTAATGGAATAAAAGTTCCGAATGGCCAACTTATATCAAAGTCAAGTAGTGAAGCTTCATCATTTTTCTTTTCTATTTTTATTTTCCATGTTTCTTCCACATCATCTTTTTTTCTGAAGAGAACTATGTGATGTGGATAAATCTCTTCCTTGATAGCGTATTCTCTAAAATAAACCTTTAAATTTTTAAAAGTGCTATCGACATCACGGGATGTCTCCCTTGTTAAGTGGAGTTTTGGCAATTTTTCACCAATTGTTAGAATGCTTTCTTGATTAAACCGCTCACTTTAGGTAATAAAAAGTTGTCTGATTATTTCTTTTCCTTAATCATGGAAAATGAGGGATTCTTTTCACTCCTCGAAAATCTCTTCTGTTTCTATTCTTTCTCTTATTCGTTTTCTAATGCGAATCATTCTATAGCTAAACCCACCTGAGCCCCCTAAAACTACTATAAGACCTCCAATAAAGGAATAATAAAGCTTGTTAGCTCTTCTTTGCTTTTGTTGGGCATCTGTGAGTGCTTTCAGTGCCTTCTCTTTTCCTCCTGCATCACCGCTTTGTTCATAGGAGATTACAGAGTCCCGTAGGTCATTTACTGCATTAGAAAAATAACTTCTTGAAAAAATAAAAATGGTGCTTTCTCCCTTTATTTTTGAATCTAGGCCCTTATCAAAGCTGTTAATTGCAGCATTTCTTATTCTGTTATTAGCACTTAGGTAAAATGAAAGCGCATTTCTGACATAATCAATTGTCAAAGGATCTTTTGTGCGGTTACATACTTCAGCGGCATCTGAATAAAAACGAATTTTATCAGGATAGGCTGGGTAATTGTTAGCCTCATTAATTGACAGTTCAATGAACTTTAATGAAAGGCTAGCAACTAAAGATTCAGCATTAGATCGTATTTGGTGTTTTAAACTGATGTTTCCATATTTTACTATCTTTTCATAGCTTTTTATACTCGAGTGTAAATTTTTTTTCGTCTCTTCACATCTTTTTGATTGCGCGCTCTCAACTGCAGCTTCCGATTGGTTCAAGAACAATAAAGTTATTTCAATAAATCCCCCAAGTTTGTTGGCTTCACTAGTGAGACCGCGCGCATTGAGACCTTTTTCTTCGTTAACCAGTGAGGCTAAATATCCAGATATGGCATGAACTTCTTCAGAAGATATTTTAGAGCGCCAATTATTCACTCTGTTTTCTTGGTTGATAACATCATACGCTGCTCCAAATGGTGCATTCGAAATTAAGAATAATAATAAAACCAGTAAAATGGCAAATTTTTTCACTTTATTTCCCCTCAAATATCTCCTCTTCAATTTTGCGCTTTTTAATTTCCTTCTTAATCTCTATCTTCCTTCTAGCAATCCACATTGCGACAGCTAAGGAAGCAGCACTAGTTGAGGAAAAGAACCCTGTTAATTTGTATGTTGCTTTTTTCTTTGCATTTGAAGCTAGCTTCAATTTTTCATTAATTTCGGTAGCCTTAGAATCACCTAAGTAAACATACGCATTGTGGGCATCGTTGTAGCAATTTACTGCCTGAGTATAGACTTCCCTTTCATCAAAGAAACCCTTTTCCTGTTTCATGAGCTGATCTCCCTTTACAGCCAAAAAGTCTGCTTTAGCAGTGTAGTTGAGTATATCATAGGTATACTTCACATATAGACCGCGGGAATAATCCATAGCCTCTGGATTTTCAGCAATCCTATAAGCCTGAAAGGCTAAAGCAAAAAATTTTTTCTTTTCTTGGAGAGTTTGCGTTTTATCAGTGGCATCCTTAAAGAAATCACCGTAATTTTGTGCAATTTTTTTCTGTAAGTAAGGAACAACAGTGTTGTAAACTTGAGATCTAAATTCTTTCTCTTCGGTAGAATAAATTTCCATACTTTTGGTGTGTTTATAACCGTTCATCAAAGTTTCAAAATTATCTTCGTAACTTCCAGCCGCTATGCCTTCGTTTAGTTTATTTATGCTTCTAAAGGTGTCTAAAGTTGTTGTAGCAAGCATTGATATAACAACTGAGTGTGCAGTTTCAAGTTTTTTGTTAAAGAAATTCACAGCGAAAGCTTTAGCGTTATTCAATTCTGATGGTGCTGAGATTTCCTTTAGGCCATTTATAGCTCCGACAAATTCTTTGTCTACAAGATTAAATCGAACTTTAGCAGTCTTGGGCGTTATATATTTGGGGGATATTCCAACTCGCCAAACATATTCGCCCCAAACTGCTTTATAAGGATCAACATCTGGCTTTAAACTGATGTTACTGCTGGAGGATGGCATTATCCTGGAAATCGATGTGGGATTTGCTTTGAGCCAACCTCGCACTAACTTCTCATCAAGTTCTTTAGGCCTTTCTATGGATTCAACATCTATTTTCACATCTGATAACGGTGAATATCCACCGCTCTCTTTTATTTTAATCGAACGAAGACTTTGATTCATACCAAAATCGATATTATCGCTTGAAATTTCCATAATAGGAAATGGGATGTTAAAGCTTAAAGAAACATTAAAATTTTTAAGTTGTTCGCCAGTTTCAGAAGTTGGTCTAAAAATTAAAATTCCAGAATATTTACCAGGGGGTGTATCGAGCGTTGGTTTAACCTTAACTTTAAGAGAACTAGAGCTACCCCCACTAATTTTCCAAGGACTTGGCTCAATCGAAACAAAATTTTTTAGGCTTTCTGGAATATCTGTACCGATATCTATTGAATAGCCACCAGTTATTTCATCAGCATATACTAAATCTGTTTTATTCTCGGTGCACCTTAAATTCCCAAAATTGAGCGAGCTTCGATTAAAATAAAGTCTTGGTTGAGGCCATTTCAAAATTAGCGTAAAGCTCAAGGAACCATTTTTTCCTAACGGTGTAGAAGTTGCTTTAAGGGTTGCAGAAAACTCACCCTGTGTGAATCTTTTTGGTAGGTTTAATTTAATAGTATTGCTACTGCTATTGCGTCTCGCTAGATTGGAAATAGTAGGTGCAGAAAGAGAAGCATAGCTCGAAGCATTGCGTAATTCAAAAGTAACTTCAGTTGCATTAAGCTTTCCTTCATTCGCTACCGTAAAATCAATTACTCTTTCAATTGGATTAATAACGGCCTCCGGCATTATAATAATAGGACTACTAATACCAGTTATCTTGAGTTTTGGTATTGCTTTTGTTATAGTGATGGTTTTGTTAGCGCTTCGTCCACTACCTAAAGTAATGTTAGCTGCTTGAGCCTCAACATAGATTTGTAGCGTCATGTTAGCCGAAAATTTAC
>JACRDV010000019.1 GCA_024860865.1 Methanobacteriota archaeon
CAGCTTGGTTGATTTTGGTCACAATTTTAACTTATACTCTATCGAAAAGAGAAATGAGTTTAGAATTGAAAAATCTGATGTTTGAATTGGGTAAAGTTTTTGGTTTCTTAGTTGCTTTAGGTCTACTGTTTACCTCTTGGAAAGTAATTACAGCTATCATGAATCCTGCGAAGTTCGCCTATGTATCTCTTTTATTAACAGAGTCTTTCAGTTTATCATTCTGGGGCATTGAAATCCTATTAGGGGCGATTGTTCCGTTCTTAATCGTTTTCATCCCAAGGACTGGCAAAACATTTTCAGGATTATCTGTAGCGGCTCTTTTATGTCTAATGGGTATATTCATGGTGAGATATGATTGGACAGTTGCGGGCCAAGTTATTCCTGTTAGAGGATTGCCTTCCCTTTTGTATATTCCATCTTACATAGAGGCTCTAATCGTAGTTGGAATAGTGACACTTTGTGTTTTGCTTTATACATGGGGTGTAAGGAACCTTCCTTTAGAACATAAAGCAGTTATTCCTACATAACCAGAGTAATTTTTTAAGTATATTAAATTGATTTTTTTTAAAATTAATTTAATTTTTAAGTCTCACTTTGCCATTACAATAAAGCTTACTTACCACAAACTTCTTTCTTCCCTTTACTTTTGTAAAAAATTATTTATTTTTTTATTTTCTTTCCAATTTCTATGTATTCATGAATAATCTCTTTTGAAACCCAAGCAATTTCTTCATATCTTAAAACAAGTGTTGTATATTCTTCAAAAGAAATTTTGTTGAGTATCAGTGCCTCTAGTAGAATACCTAATGTCGATTTCCAATTTATCTTTAAATCCTCAGCAAAATGCCAAGCCTTTTTATCAGCGCATAAAAAAACCTTTTCATTTTTTTGAATACAAAGCACTAAAGCTTCTGCCTCGCCCTCTCCAAGGCTTTTTGCTAAGCTAACAACTAAGTTTCGATATTTTTTTTCAATCGAGCTAATTTCCATCCAACCCTCTTCTAAAGCATTTTCGATGAATAAAATCTCACTAGGCTTAACCTTTGGCTTTTCAAATATTTCATGGTAAACTGCTTTTGGAATTAAAATTTTTTTATAAAGCTCTTTTAACAATGATAACTTGGCTAATTTTGCGAAATGAATTATTACAGAGGAATTTGAAATCATTAGATTACTTCTGCTTAAAAAGTAATATTTAAATATTACTAAATTACTAAATTTAAATAAAAAATAGCAAGTACCTGAAAACTTTTGCTATCAAGAAAGAGGTTGAAAAATGGATTCTACTGAAAAAATGGAAAGAACATCGGTGCTCCTGCCACATAAGTATTTAAAAGAAATCGATCAAATAGCTGAGGAACAAGGGTTAGATCGAACGACTTTAGTTCGCCAGTTGTTGATTTCTGGAATTAAAGAATATAAAATAAAGTTAGCAGTTGAGCTCTATCGCGCTGAAAAAATTTCACTGGGCAAAGCTGCAGAAATTGCCGATATTTCAATTTGGGAAATGATGGATATACTTAGAGAACAAAAAATTCCGCTTGCTTATCGGCTCTCTGATGCGCGTGAGGAAATAAAAAGGATACTGAAAGAACATAAAATTTCGATATAATATTAACAATTTGTATTAAAAAATGTAAAATAAAAACTTTAATATTATAATCCTAATGCACTAATAACTCCGGCAATTCCTTCTCCATCTCTACAACTTGTTTTCACTACTTTTGCATTTGGATTTATCGCATAAACATCTCTTTCTAATTTTTCTACAGCAACTTCCATCGCACTTGCCAAATCTATTTTATTGATAACAACTACATCTGTGCCCATAAAAATGAAAGGGTGTTTAACCACCATATAAGGTCCTTCTGTTACACTAATTACAACAATTCGCTTTTCTGAACCTAGAGGAAAATCCGCTGGGCAAATTAGGTTTCCAACATTTTCAATAAATAAGAGGTCCACATTGTTTAAATCGACTTTCTGAAGCGCCTTTTTCACAAGATTTGCATCTAGGTGGCATTCCTTTCCAGTATTTATTTGAATGACTTCAACACCATGCCTTCCAACTCTATTTGCATCTATAGTGGTTGTTAGGTCGCCATTAAAAACAACAATTTTATATTTATTTTTTAATTTTTGGACTAGCAATTCAATAAGAGATGTTTTTCCAGATCCTATAGAACCCAAAATATCTATTGCTTTAACTCCATATTTTTTGAGTAATTCCTTGTTTTCTTCCGCAAGTTTTTCATTTGCTTTAAGCAAATCTGTTTCAAGCTCTATGTCATAAATTTCTCCTTCTTCTGCTTTGATTATTTCTTTAATCACAATTAAACCTCATGTCGATGTAATATCAGCGCTTAACATTTCGTTCCATAATTGGATCGTTTCTCTAGCTGCTTCCTCGTCTAATACTTGAATTGCAAAGCCAGCATGAACTATAACATACTCTCCAACTTGAACATCTACTAGAGAAATGTTTACTTCTCTTGTTGTTCCTTGTCCAAAATCAACTTTTGCAAAATTTCCTTTTTTCTTAATTACTTTCCCTGGAATGGCTAAGCACATAACAATCAGTTTTATCTCTTTAGATATTATTTTTCAAAAAATAAATCATTTTTCATAGCTAGTTGCAATCGCTTGTCCAAATGAAATTCCACCATCTCCAGGCGGTACTTGGACATTTGTGACAAACTTTAGCCCAGCCATTTCTACTTCCTTTTTTATCGCCAAAGTAATAAACTCGTTGTATGCAACTCCTCCTGAAAACCCGATTGTATCAATACCCAATTTCTTTGCCTCTTCTATAGCAAGTTGAGCTAGACCTATTGCAATGTAAGATTGTGCCGAGCATGCTAAGTCAGCAACGGGATATTTGCTCATATTATCATAAATTTGACTTAAAAGATAAGTAGTGTTTAAAGTATTTCCATTTGTTTCAGGAGATAACTGAAGCGCATCCTTCCCTTTTATTGCTACTGACTCTAATTTCATTGCTGGTTCGCCTTCATAAGTCCGCTCATAACATATTCCTAATAGAGCCGAAACAGCATCCAAAACTCTGCCACAACTTGTTGTTTTGATGAAATTCCCTTGCTTGAGTTGCTTAAGAACAATCTCGACCTCTTTTTCGCCATGTGGAAAGTGTTTAACATTTGAGAGTAGCCATTTTTCTATATCTGTTGCACTATGAAGTATTCCAACGACCATCCTTGCAGGATATTTAGTCGCTAGGTCGCCGCCGATCATAGGTTGCTCTTGGAGATGCCCAACACGTTGGAACCCATTGGAATTACAAAATAAAACTTCACCTCCCCAAACATTGCCGTCTGAACCGTAACCAATGCCATCGCAGGCAATGCCAATAATCTCTGAAATATTATGCTCGCCCATTAATGATGCGATGTGTGCATGATGATGTTGAACTGGGATAACATTGCATCCAAGTTTATTCCCTAACTCATGGGCGAGTTTTGTTGTATGAAATCTAGGATGCAAGTCACAGGCCACAACTTCGACTTTACTATTTGTTAACTTTATCAAGTGATTTGTGGCACTTTTTAAGAATTCAAAAGTTTCAAACTTCTCTATATCTCCAATATGTTGAGAAATAAAAGCTTTGTTTCCTAGTAGAACGCATGTAGTTGCATTGAGCTCTGCGCTAATTCCTAATGTACAATGGTTTATAGAATACTTCAAATGGATTGGTGCTGGTGCATATCCTCGAGACCTACGAATTATGCTTGGAATTTTATTATTAATGCGAACAACTGAATCATCACATCGCTGGGCAATTTTTCTATCGTGAAATAGGAAGAAGTCAACTACAGAACCTAGTTCCTTTATAGCCCGGTCATTTTCCTTAATAATTGGCTCATTTGGGGGGTTTGCGCTGGTCATTATAAAAGCAGGTTCTTGCACTTGATCAAACAGCATTGAGTGTAAACCAGTATATGGAAGCATAACTCCAATGTTATGTAAACCTGGCGAGATTAAATCTGAAAGATAATAATCATCACTTTTCCTCAATAAAACAATCGGTTTTATATACGAAGTTAAAAGCTTGGCTTCCTCCTCGCTTACTTCTGCAAATGTCTTTATCGTTTCTAAATCGCGAGCCATTATTGCAAATGGTTTTTGGGATCTATGCTTAGTTTTTCTCAATCTTTTTACCGGGTCGGACCTAGTAGTTGCAGCTGCAATATGAAAACCACCATTGCCTTTTATTGCAACAATATAGCCTTCTTCAAGCAACCTCCCAGCTTCCCTAATAGGATCTCCGCGTTTAATGAGTTCTCCACCGTTATTTGTTAAAAATATCTTTGGGCCACATTTTGAACATGCAACTGTTTGCGCATGAAATCTTCGATTCGATGGATCAGTATATTCTATTTTACATTCGTTGCACATTAAAAATTCTTGCATGGTGGTGTTAGGTCTATCGTAAGGAAGTTCCTCAATTATACTGTACCTGGGACCACAGTCTGTACACGTGATGAAAAAATAATCGTAACGTCTATTATTTGAATCTCTAAGCTCAGCTAAACATTCGTTACAAATTGAGACATCTGGTGGAATTACTGAACCAGAGAGCTCGCCACCTTCAGAGCTTTTAAGAATTGTAAACTTTTCAAACTCTTTCTTTTCTTCAGAATAATTTGTGATTAGATCATAAATTTGAGCTAAAGGGGGCTTTTTTTCCTCTAAATCGGTGAGAAATTGTTTAATATTATTATCATTTCCTTCAACAACTATTTCAACACCAGCGTCTCCTCTATTCCGTACAAAGCCAACCAATTTATTTTTTACGGCAATTCGATAGATAAATGGCCGAAAACCTACACCCTGGACAATTCCTTTAATAGTAATCTCGGCACGCAACTTATTTCTCCACTTATATTAGATAAGCATGATTCTATTTTATTTGAATTATTTAATTGATTTTAATTTAGAAAAAGATTACAACAAAACCCTCGCGCTTGGATTGGCCAATAAAAAGGTTTCACCATAATCTGCTTTGACAGAAATCTTTATGGATATCTAATTCTATATACGGCAGCTCACTTTATTATTATTCTGAGTTAACTAATAGGATTTCTGAATTTTATCTCTCTGTTGTCAAGTTTTATACCCTTCAGATTGATAATTTTTTTATCATTGGTCCACATTTCAGCTATTTTGTTATGGAGATAACAACCGATAATTAGAGAATCTCTGCCACCAAGATTATATTTCTCAGCGAGAGCCAAACAAAATGAAGTAGTTGTTTTTGTTTGGTTTATAAAAATTGTTCTCGAATCATTGATAAAATTTACTAGCTTTTTTCTTGCATCACTTGGTTTCATTTTGCTTATGAAAACTAAAGTGTGATAAGTTTCATGGATTGCAGTTGGATTAGTATACCAATTTTCCAATTTTGAAATGGCGTTTATCACCATTTTATTTTCAGGATACTTAGGATCCAAAAAATAAACTAAAATATTTGTATCTAGACCGATCATTTTTAAGCCCAATTTTAGAACATCTTCATTTCTTCCGGCCTAGCCAATCTAGGCTTGCCAGTTCGTGGTGGATCCCATCGCGCTATTTCTATCAATCGGTCTTTTTTCTTTGGTATTTTCTTCAAAACAAATCTACCGTTTACTTTCTCAAATCTCACCAGTTCTCCTTTTTTAAGCCCTAACTCCTCGAGGATATCCTTTGATAGCACTATTCTACCCTTTTCATCAATAGTCGATTCTATTTTAATCCCACTTCTATTTGTGGGATAAACTATATTTATAATTTGCGCTATATTTATGGAAAAATCCCAGCTCTAGGAAACAAGTTTGGAAGGCCATTTGCTCACTTTCTAGAGCTAGGTTATAAGTGATTGGTAAGAAGCTGAACAAAAGAACAAAACATGCTGCACTGTTGGAAGAAAAGAACAAATCTGGCGGCAAAATAGGTAGTACGTTGCCTCTGTTTTTATAAATTCTATTAACTCTGTGTTCCTACTAATTTTTCCTTTGATATACTCGCCTTAAAACAAATAGATTTTTGTATTCTTATGATTTGTGATTTTCATGAGGCATAGAAGGCTAGCGTAAGAAAATGATTTAAGTATTAAAATCTAATCATAGTAAGTGATGCTTATGGAGCCGAAAGAGTTTTGGGAAGATAAAAAATGGGCTAGGGAAAACTATTGTGAGCTACAGAAGCAGTTTAGGGATAAGTGGGTTGCCATCGTTGGTAAGAAGGTTGTTAGCTATGGTGAAAATCGCGGTGATGTTAAGAAGCGTGCTATGGAATTAACAGGCAAGAAGTACATTCCGTTGATATACGTGGAAAGTGGGGCGGCTATCTATTAGGGTCAATCTTGCTTTTGTTAAGCAGTTTGATGTTGAGCTTCTTAAGAAAGTTCCAGATTATGACGGATTATTAAGACTTGTGTGTGATATAAGCTTCAAGACGACAAAAGGATGGACTGAGGCAGAAGATGCGATAATAGATACTGGCGCACATACGAGCTTACTTCCACTGAGCTTATGGCAAGAACTAGATGTAAAAATAATCTCAGACCATTATGTGAGAGGACTTGTACCAAAGCCCGAGTGTAAGATAGACGTGAAGGTTGGTTGGGTTACAGGAAAAATCATTGATGAACATGAAAATTCTACTCCTGAAATAAAGTTTAGAGCATTTTTAGCCTTGGTTGATAATATTCCGCTCATAATGGGGTTTAAGGATTTGTTGGAAAGATACCATATTGATATCGATGCAATGGTGAGTAAGGCATCTATCGAAACACAATGAAAGTTATCTTACGAGGAATTGATAAGGACTTTGAAGGAAACTGCTGAAGACTTGAGTTTGAGAAATATGAACAAGGAAAAGGTGAGAGAATGGTCAGGATAATTGTAAACTACAAGGATGAGACGTGATAAACAAAATCCGAGAGCTGGGCAAGGTAATCTACTCATCTGATTTAATTAACGTGATTGGAGCGGATATTCCCAAGGATAGTA
>JACRDV010000123.1 GCA_024860865.1 Methanobacteriota archaeon
AACTGTTTTCTTTTTTTGTTCTGGAAAATGTGAGTGCAACTTGCTGAAGCTTAGGCGTGTTCCTCGAAAGGTAAAGTGGACTTCTTTTTATAAGGCAAAACTGGCGAAAAAATGAACGAGCGCACTTTTGTAATGATTAAGCCCGACGGCGTGGCTAAAGATTGTATCGGCGAGATAATTAAACGCTTTGAGCAAAATGGGTTTAAAATTTTGGCCATGCGAATGGAAAAACTAACGCGAGAAAAGGCTGAGGAGTTGTATTCTCCTCATAAAGGCAAGCAGTTTTTTAATGAATTAGTTGGTTTTGCAACTTCCGGTCCAGTTGTTTTGATGATTATTGGAGGGGACAATGCTGTAATTAGAACCAGGGAGATAATCGGGGCAACAGATCCGAAAAAAGCTACTAAAGGGACAATACGCGGTGATTTTGGCACAAGCATAACACATAATGTAATTCATGCTGCCGATTCAAAAGAAAATGCTCGAAGAGAAGGTAAACTCTTTTTCAATGAATACTTTTAATAATGAACTCTTAATAGATAAGCTTAGGAAAAGCTAATCTACGATTCACGTTCTAAAGATAGCAAATTTGGCGTTCTTTCAAAAGGTTGAAGAAGAAGTTCATGTTTTAAAAAAATTTAGAGGAGTTAACATGATTCGTCAACTTATAGTGGCAGTGCTCGGTCATGTCGATCACGGAACGCGTTAAAGCTATAGCTTAACGCCCGGTAAGACAAGTTTACTCGACAAGATCAGAGGCACAGCGGTTGCTGAAAGAGAGGCGGGTGCAATAACCCAGCATATAGGAGCAACAGAAATTCCAATTGAAGTTATCAAAAAAATTTGTGGTCCATTTATCGAACAGCTTAAAGCAAAGATAACAATACCAGGTCTACTCTTCATAGATACTCCGGGTCATCGAGCTTTTACAAATTTAAGAAGGAGAGGTGGTGCGTTAGCGGATTTAGCGATTTTAGTCGTTGATGTCACTGCTGGCTTTCAGCCTCAAACGATTGAAGCGATTAGCATTCTTAAGAGATACAAAACGCCGTTCATTATCGCTGCTAATAAAATTGATTTGATTTACAAATGGCGTATCTTTGAAACGACTTCTTTTCTTGAAAGCTTTAAAAAACAAGAATTAGAAGTGCAAGGGTATCTTGAAAAGAAAATCTATGAGATGGTTGGAAAACTTTACGAGCAAGGTTTTAATTCAGAGCGCTTTGACCGAGTAAAGGATTTCACTAAACAGTTAGCAATTGTGCCGGTTAGTGCCAAAACGGGAGAGGGTATACCTGAACTTTTAATGATGCTCACCGGCTTAGCTCAACAATTCCTTGAGCAACAGCTCAAGATTGAGGTTACTGGGCCTGGAAAAGCCACAGTGCTTGAAGTCAAAGAAGAAGTTGGCCTAGGAAAAACCATCGATACAATTCTCTATGATGGTACTATTAGAAAGGGAGAAACAATTGTAATTGGTGGACTAAAAGAACCTATCGAAACAAAAGTCCGGTCAATTCTAAAACCTCAACCATTAGACGAAATTCGAGATCCGCGATTTAAATTTAAATCAGTTAATGAAGTTCAAGCTGCAGCAGGTATTAAAATTTCAGCTCCGAATTTAGATAATGCAATTGCAGGAGCTCCATTAAGGATTGTTAGAGAAGAAAGTGAGATTGAAAAATTAAAGGAAGAAGTTCAAAAGGAAATAGAAGAAGTAAGAATTGAAACGGACATAACCGGAATTATTTTAAAGGCTGATGCTATTGGTTCGCTTGAGGCGTTAGTCAATGAACTCAAGGGATTAAATATCCCAATTAGAATTGCAGATGTTGGGGATGTTTCAAAGCGAGATATAGTTGAAGCTCATACTGTTAAAGAGACTGACCCTATTAAGGGAATAGTTCTTGCATTCAATGTTAAAATTTTGCCTGATGCAAAGGTTGAGGCAGAGAGATTAGGCGTTCTAGTTTTAGCTGGAGATATAATTTATAAGTTAATTGAGGATTATCAAAAGTGGGCTGAAGAGACTAGAAAAGAAATGATCAGAAAACAACTCGAGGCTATTGTAAGACCTGCGAAAATTAAGCTATTGCCTGGCTTTGTTTTTCACGTGAGCAAACCTGCCATAGTAGGGGTTGAAGTTTTAGCCGGTGCGATAAAACCCGAGTATAAACTAATCAAAAAAGATGGCTATTTAGTGGGCGAATTAAAGAGTATTCAGGATAAGGGGCAATCGCTGAAAGAGGCATCGATTGGGCAGAAAATAGCTATTTCAATAGAAGGACCAACCGTTGGGCGACAAATCAAAGAAGGGGATGTTCTTTATACCGATATTCCGCCTCGACAAATTGATTTGATTGAGGAAAAACTGAAAGATGTTTTAACGGCTGAAGAAATTCAAACTTTGCAGGAAATTAAACAAATTAAAGAGAAATTAGCAGCTGAGGCAAAGAAATAGTTAAATGGGTCTTAGATTGAGAATCGTACCAGTTGCTTTTGACTCGTTTGGCACAAGAAGTATGTCCACTTTTGTCGAGACTAAAGATTGCAAAATAATGATTGATCCAGGAGTTTCTTTAGCACCACTACGTTATAAGCTCGAACCTCATCCAATAGAATTTCAAAGAATGGATGAGCATTGGAATGAAATTAAAAAATTTGCAAATAAAGCAGATGTTCTAATTGTAACTCACTACCACTACGATCATCATGATCCAAACGAGCCAGAAGTATACAAAGACAAAATCACTTTTTTAAAGCACCCTACAGAAAAAATTAATCTCAGCCAAAAAGGAAGAGCAGCTTATTTTCTTGAACAAATAAAAGGATTGCCAAAAAAATTGGAATATTCTGATGGGAAAGAATTTTCCTTTGGTAATACAAAAATAAAGTTTTCTCAGCCAGTTTATCATGGGACTAACCCGCGTTTGGGATTTGTTGTTGAAGTCTTGGTAGATGATGGGAATTACAAGTTTATTCATACTTCTGATATCGAAGGTCCCAGCATTAAAGATCAAGCTGATTTCATTTTACAGAACAAACCTAACCTTGTCATACTTGATGGCCCTTTAGGTTACATGCTTGGTTATCGCTATAGCTATACAAGTTTGAATATTTCCGTAGAGAACATGGTAAAAATTATTCAAAGCTGTCCGCTAGAAGCATTGGTGGTGGACCATCACTTTCTTAGAGATTTAAAATGGAAAGAAAGAATTGCTAAAGTTTTTGAAGCGGCAAATAAAAAGAAGGTCAAGGTTCTGACAGCCGCCGAATTTGCAAATAAACCAATAGAGATGCTAGAGGCCCATAGGAAAGAGTTATATCAAGAATATCCAGAGATGGAAATGCCGAAAACAAGAAAGATTGTTGAGGAATGAACTAAAGTTAGGGAAATTTTAAAATAATCGGTACAATATGGTGATAGATACCTAAGAGGAAAAATAATGCCAGCATTTAAAGTGGTGATTTCAGATCCAACTACTGGAAAAGCATATCAAACAGAGCTTAGCGGACCTAGTGCGACTAGGCTAGTTGGAGCGAAAGTCGGAGAGACGATTGATGGGAAAGCATTAGGGCTTGCTGGTTACAAACTCCAAGTCACTGGCGGAACCGATAAAGATGGTTTTCCAATAAGACCAGACATCCATGGATCCGGCAGACCCAGTGTTGTTTTATCTAAACCACCGACCTTCTACCCAAGTAAGAAAGGCATGCGCAAGCGAAAGACCGTTCGAGGAAATATAATATCAGAGGAAATCGTACAAGTAAACATTAAGGTCCTTGAAAAAGGGGAAAAGGCATTAGAAGAATTATTTGGGAAAAAGGAAGAGCAGAAGAGCAAAGGAAAATAATCTCATTAAACCGTTTTTTCGCATGTTCAAGATCCCTTGTTTTTCAGCAAAATAATAAGAAGAATAG
The DNA here is from genome assembly GCA_024860865.1 of Methanobacteriota archaeon. Classification (GTDB taxonomy): domain Archaea; phylum JACRDV01; class JACRDV01; order JACRDV01; family JACRDV01; genus JACRDV01. Next base: position 3,922 of record JACRDV010000123.1, read on the forward strand.
TTGATAGAAAAGCAAGAGTGGCTCCATAAAGAAATGTGGCTGTTGCGCCAAAAGATTGCCATAAAACTCCGGCAACTATGCTTGCCGGTAAGGCTGCCATTCCAACAGCAGCATGAAATGTTCCAAGCGCTGTCGCTCTTAACTCTGCTATAGTTAAATCTGAAACAAGTGCACGTTGAACTGTTTCTGTGATTGCATTAAATATACCATATAAAGCAAACATTACAATTACTAAAATAGATGAGGTTGCGACTGCAAATCCGAGGCACATTATTCCGAAAGTTGTATAGCCAAGAGCAATAACAGGCTTTCTACCAATTTTATCAGATAAAATACCTGCTGGAATTGAAAAGAGCGCGTAAACTGTGTTAAATAGCAAGTACAATAGTGGGATCAGTTCTGGAGTAATGCCTACATCCTGTGCACGCAAAATGATGAAAGCATAGCTAAAATTACCCAATGCAAATAACGCTGCAAGAATAACAAAAATTTTGAATTCTTTGCTCAGTGATTTAAAACTAAACTTTATAGGCTGTGGATTATTCTTTCGTATAGGTCTTTCTCTTTCTTTCACAAAGGCAAGAATAAGAAAAACAGCTATTACTCCCGGAATAGTGGCCAACAAAAATATGTTCCTATAGCCAAAGAGCGGAAACAATAAAAAGGCAATCGAAGGCCCTATCATCGCACCAAGCGTATCCATAGATCTATGAAAACCAAATGCTTTTCCGCGCACTTTTTCATCAGTTGAGTCAGCAATCATAGCATCTCTTGGTGAAGTTCTAATCCCTTTACCAACTCTATCAGCAAACCTAACTGCTAAAACATGAAACCAAGAAGTAGCTAATGCAAGAAATGGCTTTACAAAAGTTGAAACTCCATAACCAGAAAAAATAATAGGTTTTCTTTTTCCAATTTTATCTGAAAACCAACCAGAAAATACTTTCAAGATACTTGCTGTGCTCTCTGCAATCCCTTCTATTAACCCGACAATTGATTTCTCTGCAGCTAAAACATTCACTAAAAATAAAGGCAAGAGAGGGAAAATCATTTCACTGCTTGTGTCCGTTAGAAGACTTGCTATCCCTAAGACTATTACATTCCGTGTGATTCCACTTAACAAACCTATTTTAGCTGGTTTTTCCATGTTTTTTTCGCCTGGAAGTTTTTATAAGGTTTAACAAATAACTACAAATATTAGGCTATCTCGAAATGAGATTTTCACGGATAAAATAAGCTCCATTTCTACTAAAAGAGCTTTATATACCATTTTCTGGAGGAGCATAAAAATGAAACAAGCAGAAGTCAACGTCGGAACCGCGGGCCACATAGACCATGGAAAGACGACGCTTGTAAAGAGCCTAACTGGCGTATGGACGGACAAACATTCTGAAGAAATTAAGCGCGGCATTACGATTAAGCTAGGTTACGCTGACATGGAAGTCAAAAAGTGCCCAAAGCATGAGCCTCCTGAAGCATATTCTACCGAAAAAAATTGTCCTATATGCAGGTCAAAAACTGAAAGCATTAGAACAATTTCCTTTGTTGATGCTCCCGGTCATGAAATGCTGATGGCAACAATGTTGTCTGGTGCTGCAATAATGGATGGAGCAATTTTGGTCATTGCTACAAATGAGGAATGCCCTCAACCCCAAACTAAGGAGCATTTGATGGCCCTAGAGATAATTGGAATAAAAAAGGTAATTATCGCTCAAACGAAAATTGACTTAGTTTCTGGAGAAAATTTGTCAAGAAATTACGAACAAATTAAAAAGTTTATCAAAGGAACATGCGCTGAAAATGCTCCGATTATCCCAGTTTGCGCGCATACTAAAGCGAATATTGATGTTTTAATCAATGCAATCCAAGATTTTATTCCAACACCTAAACGCGATTTAGAAAAGCCTCCGAAAATGTACATTGCAAGGTCATTTGATGTAAATTTGCCTGGTGCACATCCTGAAAAATTATGCGGAGGAGTAGTTGGGGGTTCATTGATTCAAGGAAAATTCAAAGTTGGAGAAGAAATTGAGATAAGACCAGGTCAAAAGATTGAGCACGGCGGTAAAACTTTCTGGCAACCGATAACCACAACTATCGTTTCATTGCATGCTGGTGGCAAACAAGTCGAAGAAGTTGGTCCTGGAGGGCTCATTGGAATTGGGACAAAGCTTGATCCTTCTATGACAAAGGCTGATGCATTGGTAGGAGGTGTAGTTGGGAAGCCCGGTCAATTGCCGCCAACTAGGGAAAGCTTGACCCTTGAAACGCATTTATTAGAAAGGGTTGTTGGATTGCTTGAAGAAACGATGGTTGAGCCAATTAAAGCTGGTGAGCAATTGATGCTAAATGTTGGCACAGCCACAACTGTTGGAGACGTTACCAATGCTAAAAAAGATGAAATTATAATTAAACTGAAAATACCTGTTTGCGCTGAGAGCAAGGATCGAGTTGCAATTAGCAGGCGGATAAAAGCTCGTTGGCGGCTGATCGGCTACGGCATAATAAAATAAACTTGATTTTTTAGAAATATTTAGGACAGCAAATAAGAAAAATTTAGGCAATTTGTAAAGCAGATTTGATACGAATTTTGAAAAATTTAAATCCAATTTTTGAACGTTTGGCTATCACTATCGATTTGCCTTAAAAAAGTAAAGAAAGAAATAAAATCTCCGCGTATTGAATACAAAATTAAAATCATTAAATAATAATACACGAACTGAAATATGTGACCTCTATGATAGAAAGAATTTTAGATTTTTTATCGACTGATCAGGGGCGAATATCTGCTATTATATTTTTTATATCTTTTATAATTCCAGCAATAGCAATACTGTCTTTAATTAGTAGCAGTTTAAAATCGTTTTTTACAGGAGTTAATCCTAAAGTAGAGATGCAGCTAAAATTACTTGAAGATACAGATAGAGAATTATCTCAGCGAATAACAGGTTTAAAATCAACTATGCTAGAACAAATCCAAAAACTTGAAGTTGCAGTGCAAGAGACCTCTAAGCGCTTAGATGGCGAATTATCTAGACAAGTCGGCGAATTATCTAGACAAGTCTCGGAGGTAAATAAAAAGCTTTCAGACGAAGTCAAAAAATTAGAGGATGTTGATAAGTCAATATCACATTCAAATAGAGAAATTAGAGATTTGTTGCTCAGCATATTCACTTATCCATGTCCTAAGTGCACATATCCGATTCAAATATCGACACCTCGTATAATGGTAAAGGATATTCATGAAGATGATGGCCGACCTATTAGAAAGTTAAAGACTAGAAAAGAATCAAAAGTTATTTGCGAACAGTGTAAGGGAACGTGGCATATAGTATATCCATAAAATTTTAGTTCAAAATTCTACATAGTTTTTTTAATCTATATTTTAATGGCAAACTAGTTTCAAGTGTTAGCAATGATTTATAAGAAAAACTTAGAACAAGAATTCGGTTATTTGTACTGCCGATAGTGTACTAAAAAAATGCGGTAACTATGTTTGCCTATAATTTACTTACAGGCTGGATCGCATTTGGCATTAGAAGGCTGTGTGAAGGGGTAGATAATGGTCAATCTTTGGAAGGATATACCAACCGGACCAAAAGGCGAGGTTCCAAACGTAATTTATGCTGTGATAGAGATTCCTAAAGGCAGTAGAAATAAATATGAGTATAACATAGAGGACGGGTACTTTGTCCTTGACCGGGTGCTTCAATCGCCATTCCATTATGTCGCTGATTACGGAATAATTCCTCAAACTTGGTGGCCAGATGGAGATGCGCTAGATATTCTAGTGATGACAGAGCAACCAACTTTTCCAGGTTGTATAAGCGAGGTCAGACCAATTGGGCTCATAAATCTAATAGATGAGAATAAACGAGATGATAAGATATTGTCAGCTCTGAGATATGACCCCAGATTTGATGAGGTTAAAGATATTAAAGATGTCCCACAGCATTTGTTAAAAGAAATTGCTCATTTCTTTAGCCAATATAAAGTTTTAGAGGGCAAAAAAGTGGAAGTCTTAGGTTGGGATAGCGCGGCTGCTGCTAAAAAAACAATATTAGATGGAATCAAATTTTTTAAAGAAAAATTTGGATTAGAGTAAAGCAATTTCTTGAGGATGACTTATGTATTCAACTATTATTGCACCAATCTCGTCAGCAATAGCCTTGGCGGTGGTAGGTCTACTAGCATACCTTATCTTAAAAGAAGAAAATGCAAACCCAAAAATGGTTGAGATAGCTAACGCAGTAAAAGAGGGAGCGATGGCCTATTTGATAAGACAATACAAGACGCTAGTGGTGATAATGTTGATTATTGCAGCTGTACTAACAGCAACAGTAGGCTATTCAGTAGCTTTGGCATTTACATTCGGAGCAACCCTATCAGGCATAACAGGCTACATAGGAATGAAAATAGCAGTAGAATCAAACTCGAGAACAGCCTATGCAGCATCCACAAAAGGACTGGGCAAGGCATTAACAATAGCATTTAGAGGAGGGGCTGTGATGGGCTTAGGAGTAGTGGGAGTAGGGTTAGCGGGAATAGTCATAGCATCCTACTTTTATGGATTAAACCCAGAAACAGTAACGGATATATTAGGATTCAGCTTTGGGGCAAGCACAATAGCACTATTCATGAGAGTAGGAGGGGGAATATACACAAAAGCAGCAGATGTTGGAGCAGATTTAGTAGGAAAAGTAGAGGCAGGAATACCTGAAGATGATCCACGCAACGCAGCAGTAATAGCGGATAATGTAGGCGATAATGTAGGTGATTGTGCTGGTGTAGGAGCAGACTTATTCGAATCATATGTAGGAAGCATAATCGCAACGATGGTCCTTGGCATTGTAAAATTTGGAAAGCCTGGAGCAATCTTGCCCATGGCAGTGGCTGGAGTAGGCATTTTAGCTTCGATAATGGGAGTGTTCATGATAAGGTCAAGTTCGAAAGACCCTGGCAAAACAATGAACTTAGCTACAGCAATAGTTTTTGTAGTTATTCTAGTAGCAATGTATCCATTAGCAGTAGGTATGCTACCAGATGGATTTTCAATTTATCTTGCATTGCTATCAGGACTCTTAACGGGTGTAGTAATAGGTGTAACAACAAGTTACTTCACAACAGGAAGCTATAAGCCAACACTAGCAGTAGCAGAAGCAGCGAAGAGCGGAGCAGGCATAAACATAATTATGGGATTCAGTATGGGATTGTTAAGCACAGTGATTCCCGTCATTGCAATCGGCATAGCAGTGCTAGTATCATACTTTACAGCAGGAATCTACGGAGTAGCGATATCGGCGGTAGGAATGCTCTCAGTAACAGGAATGATTTTAGCAGCAGACTCTTATGGACCAATAAGCGACAATGCAGGAGGCATAGCAGAAATGAGCGGAGCGGGTGAAGAAATTCGAAAAATCACAGACACCTTAGATGCATTAGGAAACACAACAAAGGCAATCTCGAAAGGATTTGCAATAGGATCAGCAGCATTAACAGCACTAGCATTATTCGCAACATATACTGAGGTGGCAAAAGTTCAAATGTTGGACTTGCTTAATCCAAAGGTCATTGCAGGGGTATTCATAGGAGCAGCAATAGTAGCATTCTTTATAGCAATCACGCTAAGAGCAGTAGGAAAAAATGCATTCCTAATAGTCGAAGAAGTGAGGAGACAATTTAGGGAGATACCTGGAATAATGGAGTTCAAAGCAAAACCAGACTATGCGAAATGCGTAGACATTACAACAACAGGGGCGCTGAGATCACTAATACTCCCAGGAGTAGTGGCAATAATCACGCCACCGCTCGTAGGCTTGGTAATGGGCAAAGAAGCAGCAGGTGGCTTATTAGTAGGGGCAATCACAGTAGGACTAATATTTGGATTACTGATGGCTAATGCTGGTGCCACCTGGGATAATGCTAAGAAACTAATCGAGCAAAAAGGACTATATGGTGGAAAGAGAAGCACAGCACACCAAGCAGCAGTCGTAGGAGATACAACAGGAGATCCATTTAAAGATACATCAGGGCCATCGCTAAATATACTTATCAAGCTGATGTCTATTGTCGCTGTAGTTTTTGCTCCTCTGTTTATTTAGAAAAGCAGGAGGAGGAGGAGTTTTTGTATAAATCAGTTGTATTGAAGGATGTAATTCGAGTTCCGCCTGATAAATTTTCGAAAGATTTACAAAAAGTAGTTAGAGAAATTTTGTGCGAGAAATATGAAGGAATTCTCGATAAAGATCTTGGAATGTTTTTAGCAATAACTGATGTAAAAGAAGTTGGAGTTGGAAAATTAATTCCTGGAGATGGAGCCGCCTACCACGAAGCTACATTTGAAGCTTTGATGTTTAAGCCAGAGATGCAGGAAGTGCTTGATGGTGAGGTAATAGAAATAGTTGAGTTTGGGGCTTTTGTGCGTTTAGGTCCACTTGATGGATTGATACATGTTTCACAAATTACTGATGATTTCATATCTTATGATGCGAACCGCGGTGCTTTAATCGGCAAAGAAACGAAAAGAGTGTTACAAAATGGAGATCGAGTAAGAGCTCGCGTTGTGGCCATTAGTTTGGATGAGGAAAAAATACGCGAGAGCAAAATTGGCTTAACTATGCGCCAAGCCGGTTTAGGAGCTATTAAATGGCTGGAAGAAGAGTATGGAAAAGTAACTGAAGAGAAAGAAGAAGTCAAGAAACCAAGGCGCGAAAAGAGGGAGAAAGCAGAAAAAGAGTGAGAAAATGGCGCAAAAAGAAAAAGCATGTAGAAACTGCAGGCGAATCATAAAAGGCGATGTTTGCCCGATCTGTAAGTCTACAACATTGACCGACGATTGGAGTGGCTATCTGATAATAGTTGACCCAAATACATCTGAGATTGCAAAAACAATGAGAATCAATGTTCCTGGCAAGTATGCTCTTCGTGTTAGGTAAATATTTATGTTACAATTTATGCTCTGAGGGCACCTAATTTTGATAGAGAAAAATTTAAAGCTACCAGACCATCTTAGGCCTGAACTTAAAAAACCATTTGGTTTGCTTTTAACCGGTTCTCAAACCAAAATCATAAATGAACTTCAATCTTTAATTCAAAAGATCAATCCTCCTAAAATTATTGCAGTTGGTGACGTTACTGCTCTTACCCTTTATTTTGCAAAAATGCAACCGAATCTTTCGATTATAGATGAAAAAGTTGAAAGATTTGAGTTGGAAGAGCCAGTAAAGAAAATGCTTGAAGAAATTCCAGCAAAAAAAATTGAAATAGAGAATCCTGCAGGGCAGGTGACAGTAGCTTTATGGAAAGCAATTGAGAGCGCATTAAAAGAGAATGAGCCAATTAAAGTTTTAGTTAAAGGTGAAGAAGATTTAGCAACTATCCCAGCAGTTATTCTTGCTTCAGAACGTTCGATTATAATCTACGGTCAACCAGAGAAAGGAGTAGTTGTTATAGAAGCAAATGCTGATAAAAAGAAAGCTGCAGAGGCAATATTAAATCAAATGCTGCCGGTTGAGTGAAAAAGTTTATAAAATGTGTTTGAAGTAGTAATTCCCTAATTCGTGATCAATATGGAAGTTCAAATAATAAACCGCAAAGAAAATCCGCTGTTACAAAGAAGTGAAATCGAATTTAAAGCAACCTACCCAGGAAAGCCAACTCTAACTAGAAAGGATTTACAAGAAAAATTAGCAGGTATTTTGAATGTTGACAAAGAGCTTGTGGTAATTGCAAAGTTGAAGCCAGCATATGGCAAACAAGAAGCAACGGGTTATGCGAAAGTCTACCAAGAAAAAGAGCGATTGGCTAAAGTTGAGCCAAAATATATTTTATCTCGCGGGCAACCAAAAGAAAAGAAAGCTGAAGAAAAACCTGCAGAAAAAGAAAAACCTGCTGAAGCTAAGAAGTCTGAGGAGAAAAAGAAATGAAGAAGTCAGTGTTTTACGAGATAAAAGGCGAGAAAATTGAGAGGAAAAATCCTTCTTGTCCTCGCTGCGGGTCAGGAGTTTTCTTAGCTAATCATAAAGACAGATACAGCTGCGGTCGATGTGGCTACACTCTTTTCAAACAGGCTGAAAAGAAAAAGTAATGTGGAAATTTTTGTTTTATTTTATCAACTTACAGGCTAATTTTACTTGTAGACCATTGTTTCCTTATCGTATTTCTCTGGTTTTCCTTTGCTCTTTATAATTTCATAATCGCCAATTATTTTTATAGATTTGACTTTAGAATCAACTTTAATTTCTAGTGTAAGCCCCCGCTTACAACAAGGACATACTATTTCATGCTTCAACTTTTATCCCAATTTAATTTAAATTGTATGACATAGAAATAAATATAGAAGACGGTTGTCTGACACTAAATTGGTGAATAGATTGACAATTTGTTTAGGAGTGGAGGGAACTGCTCATACAATAGGGGTTGGTATAGTTTCTGGTTCTAAAATTTTGGCTAATGTTAGTCGAACTTATGTTCCAACTAAGGGTGGAATCCATCCGAGAGAGGCTGCTAGGTTTCATGCGGATAAATTGAAAATTGTTCTGGAAGAAGCTTTGCAAAAATCAAATATTAATTTAAAACAGATCGATGTAATTGCCTTTTCAATTGGTCCGGGATTGGGCCCTTGCCTTCGAACTGTTGCGACTGCTGCTAGAGCCCTTGCTATGAGATTAGAAGTTCCAATTCTCGGTGTGAATCATTGTGTCGGCCATGTAGAAATTGGCAGGCTAACAACGGGTGCTCAAGATCCTCTTACGCTTTATGTCTCAGGGGGCAATACTCAGGTAATTGCTTTCGAGAGCGGACGCTATAGGATTTTTGGAGAAACTTTAGATATTGCAGTTGGAAATTGCCTTGATAGATTTGCAAGAGAAGTGGGTTTGCCCCATCCTGGCGGTCCACAAATTGAAAAACTTGCTGCGCAAGCAAACGAATACATTTCACTTCCGTATTCCGTAAAAGGTATGGACCTTGCTTTTTCAGGTCTTTTAACAGCCGCCTCAAAAGAATATTACAAAACAAAAAAACTTCCTGAAATTTGCTATAGCTTGCAAGAGACTGCATTTGCAATGCTAACTGAGGTTACTGAGAGAGCTCTTGCCCATACAGGTAAATCTGAAGTTTTATTAACTGGTGGAGTTGCTGCTAATAAAAGATTACAAGGAATGTTGAGATTAATGAGCGAAGAGCACAATGCTAATTTTCTTGTTGTGCCATTTGAATATGCAATGGATAATGGAACAATGATCAGTTGGCTTGGTTTATTGATGCTTCAACACGGGGTTAGGCACACAATTGAGGAGACAGCTGTAAGACAAAGGTTCAGAACTGATGAAGTCGATGTAGTATGGAGATAGTAATGGAGTTAATTAAAAAAGGCACAGAAGCTAACAAAAAGAATCGAATTCAAAAGCTTAAAATTCTGAAACGCATCTAAGCAGTTAATTGAAAAATAAAATCATCATCCATTTGCACTAAATTATAAAAGAGTAAAGGTAATAAAATGGACATCGATCAAATTAAAAAGGCAATAAAAGAAGGAAGAATAAATATCACCGAACATGCTGATGAAGAACTCGCTAATGACAACATCTCAAACGAATTGCTTTATCAGTCTGTTTTAAATGGCGAGATAATTGAAGATTATCCAAACGATTTTCCATTTCCAAGTTGCCTTATACTCGGAAAAGATGAAAAAGGCAGGCCTATTCATAGTGTATGGGCTTTTGCAGAAAAGTATAATATAGCGATACTTATTACAGCATATATTCCAGCTATTAATAAATGGGTAGATTATAAGCGGAGGAAATGAAATGGAAGAAATTGTTCCTATTTGTCCAATCTGTGGCGGGAATGTGATGATTAAAGAAGTTGAAAAAATTGTAAAAGGCGGAAGCAATGTTGCTATTCTTAAAGTTAAAGCAGGCGTATGCTCAAAGTGCGGAGAAAGAATTTATTCGAAAGATATTCATGAGAAAATCCAGAAGGTAAGAGAGGAACTAGAACTCGGTAGGACAGAAGGATTTGAAGTTGTGGGACGTACCTACAGGTATAAGGTTACAGCCTAAAGAAAAACGGTTTTCAATTAGCCCAATAAAGGGCACTACAGAGATGTGATGTTGAGGAAGGCTGTTTGTGAGCTTAAGAAGTTAGTTTTCAAATGCCATAATTTTATTTCAATGTAACTCTGAGATAATTTCTACAAAATAATATTTTTCGATTGAAATTACATAAGCTATTAAGAGATCTTACAAACCTACAGAAAATTCTAATTAAAAAATAAAACAAAAAAATAGAAACACGATTATTGGTTTAGTATCCGCAAAATTGCTAAAAGATGGAGTAAAAGGTGAATAACAATTAGAACCGATGTAATATGGAGATAGTAATGGAGTTAATTAGAAAAGGCGCAGAGGCTAACATTTTACTTGAAAAAAGAAATGGAGAAAAAATAGTTCTAAAGAATCGAATTCAAAAGAAATATCGAGTACCACAGCTTGACTTTGTGATTCGAGACACTAGAACTAAAGGAGAAACAAAATTAATTACAGATGCTAGGAGAGCTGGGGTTCCAACTCCAATTATTTTTGAAATAGACCGCAAAAATACAACAATAGTTATGCAGTATATAGAAGGTGAAAGATTAAGGGAACTCCTAGAAAAACTGCCTGACAACCAGCGTGCTGAAATTTGTGAAAAAGTTGGGCAGCAAATTGGCAAGCTTCATAATTCAAAAATAATTCACGGCGATTTAACTACTTCAAACATGATCTATTCAAGGGATTGTATTTATTTTATTGATTTTGGGCTTGGATATTATTCCTTAGATATTGAGGACCAGGGAGTTGATTTGCTATTATTAAAACGTGCCTTTTTAAGCACTCATTATAAATTTGCTGATCAAGCTTTTGAAGCGGTGCTAAGAGGGTATAGAAAAGTTTTAGGTAGAAGAGCTGAGGCTGTAATTAATAGAACAAAAGAAATTGAAGCAAGAGCAAGATATGTTGTTGAGAGAGTTACTAGATGATTTTATTTGCAACTTCTAACTTGCATAAATTTAAAGAAGCAAAAGAAATTTTCAAAAGATATGATCTAAAAATAAAGCAAGTTGGTATAAAGTATCCAGAGCTTCAATCTGATAAACTAGAAGATGTTGCAAAATATGGAGTTGAGTATTCTGTCCAGCTTACTAGCGCACCAACTATTGTTGAGGATTCAGGCTTATTTATTGAGGCCTTGAGAGGTTTTCCCGGGCCATATTCTGCCTTTGTATACAGAACAACCGGAAAAGAAGGAGTGCTGCGGTTGATGGAAAATTTGAAAAATAGAAAGGCCGAATTTCAATCAGTTATAGGATATTGTGAGCCAAATAAGAAACCAATAATTTTCAAAGGTAAAGTAAAAGGAAAAATATCATATGAAATCCGAGGAAAATTTGGATTTGCTTTTGATAGTATTTTTATTCCAAATGGAATGACTAAAACTTTTGGTGAAATCTCTCTTGGAGAAAAAAATAAATTCTCTCACCGCGGCAAAGCATTCCGGAAATTGTGCCAATGGTTAAAACAAAAATTACGTTAAACTAGTATTTCTTCATCAATTCTACTCTATCTTTTAGAATAAAGACAAACTTATTTTAACTTTAAGTAACGCCACTCTTGTAAAACTCTGCTCCAATCACTAAATTTAGCACTGTAAAAAATATCAGTTATGATATACGTCGCAAAAAGAGTCCAGAGCGCTGTTATGGCCCAAATGGAAGCACCAAATTGTATCGCAATGATTGCAACTGTAAAAGGCATAATTTTCGTGACAATAGGTCCTGAGGCGTGCATAACCACTCTAGCCAATGGTGAAGCGCGAAGATAAGTGGCATAATCTAATTTAAGACTGGGTTCTATTTTCAATCCTTTTCCTTGTTTTCTGAAAAAAATGTAAAGTCCATGAGGAAAATAATATAGAAACTGTATTCCAACCAATCTTCCCACCACAAAGTGAGTTAAAGGGTGGAGAGTTGTTGATAAGGTGAATGCACCAACTAAAAGCGAAATGCCGCCAATAATTTCTTTTGGATAGCTTAAGCCGATATAGATTAACCATAGACCAAATATTGTTCCTAAAATTTCAATTAGATGCCCAACCCAGATATTAACAGCAAACCATCTTTTCCTATGTACTTCTTGATCGATTTTTCCAATTTGATCTGCAAATTTTTCGATTAAATTTAGATCTTTTTTAACTTCAGAAACAACTTTCCAAAATCCAAGCTCTTTGAGCGAATAATTTCCTTTAGATACTTCTTGCTTTATTCTCTCAAATTCAGCTTGTATTTTTGATGCTTCGTTGCTTGGAGTTGGTTCTGACATCAGTTATCCCAACTTTGTATTCAGGACAAAAAATATCTAAATAGATTCCTAAAATGATCATTTTGCCATAGCGAATATATCTAGGAAACGTAATCATTTAGCAAGTAATGTTGGTGCTTAAATGGGTTTTATTAGAGAGTTTGGAAGCTTAATAAGCTTTTTAACAACGATTCCAATTCCAAATAACAGGAAGCTTGAAGAAGCGGCTAAACTCATTTGGCTATTTCCAGTCATAGGAGCTTTTATTGGAGGAATTGCAGGAATCCTCGGTTGGATTTTATTTCAATTTTTTCCAACACTTGTTGCATCCATAATTATTTTAGCATCTTTGATTCTAGTTTCAGGATTTAATCATTTGGATGGATTATCTGACTTTGGAGATGGAATAGCAACAGTAGGAGATGCGAATAAAAAAATTCAAGCTATGCATGATATCCATGTTGGAGTTGGTGGAATAATTTTTGTAGTGTTTGTTTTACTTTCGATTTTGATTTGTTTATCAGAGTTAAGTGTTAAAACAATTTTGCCAGCACTGATAATTTCTGAAGTTTCTGCAAAACTTGGTATGGTTACTGGCGCAACTTTTGGGAAGCCTGCGCATAAAGGAATTGGAGCGTTTTTCGTAGAAAATGCAACTAAACTTAAATTTGGAGTTGCAGTTTTTATTTCGTTTTTGATTGGATATCTTGCTTTTAAAATAGTTGGAATTATAGCAGTAACAATTGGAATTGTTGTTGGATTTTTTATTCTTTTAGTTGCCCATAAACAATTTAATGGCGTAACGGGAGATGTTTTTGGAGCAACAAATGAATTTGCAAGACTTTTAACATTAATAGTTCTAGTTGGGATTTTAAAATGGCTGTAACTGCTTTGATAATGGCAGGCGGAAAAGGCGAGCGATTAAACTTTAAAACAAAATTGGTATATTTTTCATTCTTTTTCTTCTTTAAATCATCTGAACTGCTCTTTCCAAAAGCAATTAGAAACGGTATCTGCTCTCTCTTCGTATTGAAATAGTGCTTCAGCTCAATTGCAAAGTTACTTTTATATCTTCTTGAAGCGGAGATAAACTTAGGTGGCAACATGGCAACTGTCCAAATCAAAGTTTCTAAAAAGCTATTGGATCAGCTGGCTATAAAAGACGAGGCACTAATAGAGAAATTGATAGAAATAGGCGCAAAACAGGTTAAAATAGAAGAGGCATTAGCAATTTTTAAAACAGGGAAAATATCCCTCTGGAAGGCAGCGAGAATGGCAGGTGTTCCTTTGAGAGAGATGATTATCCATGCTTCCGTTCATGGTCTCAAACCAAAAGTTAACGAGGAAATGTTGGAAGATGAAACCAGATGAAG
>JACRDV010000122.1 GCA_024860865.1 Methanobacteriota archaeon
ACATACAACCAATTTTGAACAGAAAGTAGAGTCTATGCAAATAGAAAAAGCCTCAGTTCAAAGAGCAGAGAAAGGGCAATCCATTGGACTCAAAGTGAAAGACAAAGTGAGAGCTGGTGATGTAGTATACAAAATACTACCTTAAAGACAAAACTAAATTTGAATTGCAAAGAGTTTAAGAGACATTATATCAACAAAAATTAAAGGCCTTAGAGATTTTTAGAAAATCATATTTGAGATTCTCTCTTCCATATTATGTAGGGTGCTGCGTTCCACCCAGAAATCGCCCAAGCTAACCATTTTGCCAATCCTTCAAGGTCACCCTTAATAACTTCGATTTCAGTTGAAGTATTGTATAGTGGGAAGGAGAGCGGCGAGGCATTTGAAAGGGTTTCGGCCAATTTTAAAGCCGCAATTGGAGTCATACTAGTGAAACCAAGAGCAAATGTATAGTCGGTAAAATTATAAGTTGTAGAAATTCTAGAATTAATTTCCGCTAAAATTTTATCAATTATCTCATTTGCTCTTCCAGCTCCATCATATGCACCTTTGATGTCCATTCTATTCGAGCACTTCTGAATTTCTATTAAAACCTTGAAATTCTCTTTCACTTCATCTATGTCCTCAACTTTCTTCACATATTCTAAAGGAGGGCAATTTTCTGGATAGCTGTAGTCCATAGTTTTCTTAAATTCGGCCACTAAAGCTCTGCTACAAGTTACAAAACTCGTGGGATGAGCATAAGGAACAAGCCTTTCAAAAAACTTTTGTAGTTCTACAAAGTGCTCTCGGTTACGACTTGTATACCCGCCGAGAGAAATGAACATTGGGTTAGTGAGAAGGCTTGAGAAGCAAGCGCACTGGAGCGCATCATCTATAGAATTAAAACTTAATATGGCGCTCGCAACTTGATCTAAGCCTAATAGCCTAAGGCTGCTGATATCGTTTGTAAGATATTCGTATACCTCTTCTTTAATTTCAAAAGTTTTGAAAATTTCTTGTAGCCGTAAACTTACACTGCCTTTAAACTTCTTTACATCTTCAAAAACTTTCTTTGAAAAAAGGCTCCATTCTTCCCCATGTTTTAAGCCCGCTAAAATAAAACTTAAACGCAATATCGGCGGTATATGTCTTTGCTCTTTTAACTCCATCTCTTCGAAAAACTTGTTGAACCAGCTACCATATTTATCTAGATCACTTACCAAAATAGGAATGATTTTCTCATCTCTTACCAACTGAGCGAATTCGCTCAATTTCAATCTATAAACTTTTTCAAACAACTCTTGGTTCCTGAAGGGAATTAGCGGAACTATTATTTTTTTCATAAAAGGTAGTTGGAAGTGTACTGGCACCCCAGAAAACCAGTTCCCATACGGTTCCTCAAACATAAAGTCTGGGAAAATGCTCTTAACGTCAAATTTTTCTTTCTTTGAAAGATCTTCTGAAGCCCTGATCAATGATTCTTTTTCCTTTTCCCACCAAACTTCGCGCCAATCTGTATTAGGCATAGGGTATTGTATGCTCTGTAAATTTTAATACTTATCGTCATTTTAATTTCTATTTTTTTAGACAAAATAATTTCAGAAAACTAAGAAAAATAGCTTTAATTAAGAAAACTAAAATTCATTTTATGCCAGTAAAATACGAATTAATCCACTGTAAAAGCATTTTGAATCGATTGAAACGGCCGGATGATTGGTTTTTGTGCAGTTACACTTTAAATCCTTACAGAGGATGCCAACATGCGTGCCAATACTGTTATGTTCAAAGCGAGAAATACCTGCCATTTAGCAATATTGAAGAGTTCTCTAAGACTATTCAAGTCAAAGTTAATGCGCCACAAGTGCTCAAAAAAGAGTTATCGAAATTAAGAGACAAGGCTATTGTGGCAGTAGGCAGCGCAACAGATCCATATCAACCTGTGGAACAAGAATATCGCATAACTCGAAAAGTTTTGGATGTACTAAATGACCGCAACTTTCCGTGTCACATTTTAACAAAATCAGATTTGGTTTTACGTGATGTAGATATATTATCAGAAATTTCTAAAAAATCTTGGTGCGTAGTCTCGTTTACCATAACAACGTTAGATGCAAATTTAGTAAAAATGCTCGAGCCTCGTGCTCCATCTCCAGAGAGAAGATTGCAAGCGATAAAAAAATTATCTGATGTTGGAATAGTAGCTGGTGTTACATTTATGCCAATCATTCCATATCTTTGCGATACTAATGAAAATTTGGAGAAAGTTGTTAAAGGATCTGCCGCTAGCGGTGCAAAATATGTTATAGCTGGAGGAATGACATTAAGGGATAACCAAAAGATTCGCTTTGTGAATTTACTTAAAACAAACTTTCCGAAGCTGATTAAAAAATATGAAAAATTGTATGGTGACAAAATCAGCCCAGATAGAGCATACGAAACAAAAATAGAGCAAAAAGTTGCGGATTTCTGCAAAAAATATAGAGTAAGGGATAGAGTTCCAAAATATATTCCAAGCAGTCGAAAAATACAAACGAAAATTGATTACCAATACCAATAATTAAAGATAGGTTTTTCTATTTCACCTTTTGTTCCACATACTTTTCCGTTAATCTAACTATTTTGAGCCCAAAATAAACTGTTAAGATTAGTATTGTTGTAAAGAATACTATCGACATATCTTTGACTGAACTTGCTGGAAAGTTACATATTTCAAAGTCAACTTTATGGGAACACTTGAGAACGATTGAAAAGAAAATCCTGTCGAAATCTTAGTTCACGGTAGGATTGAGAATCCATACTGTTTAAAATGTTCATCGTAAGCAAATGCTGTTTGTATTCCCTCTGCCTCCATAATTGCAAAAGATGTACAATCAGTAAAACTAAAATCCTTGTCAGAATACTCTTTAAAAATTTTCCATGCTTTTTCTTCAACTTCCTCAGAAATCCTAAGTATTTTTATAGCCTTAGACTTTCGCATTTTTTCTCCAAAAGTAACGGCAGCTTTATGGTTACATGCATATCTAAGTAAAGTCAATGTTTCATCAATAGCATAATTGGAAGTATACAAAAAGCGGAACTTTGTCCCCTTTTTTCGCAGCTCATCCCTAAAATCAATTGCTGAGATATGATTCTTATCAGACTCATCTTCAAGGGCTAGAAAAGCGCTAGTATCTATGAACAGTAGCACTTTTATTTCCTCTTTTTGTAAAGGTATTTATCGTGTTTTTCAGAGATGTCGGTCACTCCACTTTTACCAGAAGGCGGTTCCGTGAAAAATGGATCGCCTGCATTTATTTCAATCTCATGAATGATGTAGCGCCTTATCGCCTCCCTTAAGCCGTCCTTTAGACTTAATCTTTTTGCTCTCAATGCCGCCAAAAGTGCCTTATATTCTTCTTTCTCCAGCTTTGTTTGTACTACTTTCATGTTTTTTCACTTCTAAACATTTTTATTTTAATTACATGTATTTGAGTTTTGCATGTATTTAAGCAATACATGTATTTGAAAAAGTTGTATATAAAGACATATCCTCAAAATCCTAAAAACCTTACTGCCACATGTAAAAAACAGGCAAAAAAGTTGGCAGTAATTAAATGCCATTTATTTTTTTAAATATTCATTGATTATTTTTATAGCACATAAATCTGAGCACATTGTGCAGACGCGGGGGTTTTTAGGCAAACATTTTTCTCGATAGGCTCGAGCTCTTGGAGGGTAGACTGAAAGCTCAATTTGCCTTCTCCAATTTTGCGCTTTCCTTGCCTTTGCAATGGCTAAATCTTGTTCAGCTCCAATTCCTTTAGCTATATCGCCAGCATGAGCAGCAATCTTTGCAGCAATAACCCCTTCTCTAACATCCTCGACATCAGGTAAAGCAAGGTGTTCAGAAGGTGTAACATAACAAATGAAATCAGCTCCAGCCGCAGCTGCAATTGCTCCCCCAATGGCTGAGGTAATATGGTCGAAACCAGGCGCAATATCAGTTACAATTGGTCCAAGTAAATAGAGTGGAGCATTTTTGCTCAATTTTTTTGCTGAGAGCACGCTAGCTTCAACTTGATTAAGCGGAACATGGCCCGGTCCTTCTACAATTGTCTGAACATTTTTCTCTCTAGCTTTATCAACAAGTTCCCCTAAAATAATAGTCTCCTCAATCATAGGTCTATCCATAGAATCAGCTATACACCCGGGCCTCATCCCATCTCCTAGACTCAGAGTTAAGTCATATTTCTGAGCAAGCTCTAGCAGGTAATCAAAATTAGAATAAAGAGGATTTTCTTTTTTGTTGTGAATCATCCAAGCCGCATGGAAAGAACCCCCTCTGCTAACTATATCTAAAACCCTACCTTGCTTAATTAGCTCTTGCAAGCTCCGTTGTGTAACTCCGCAATGAACTGTGACAAAATCTACTCCATCTTTTGCATGTTTTTCAATTGCATTAAAAATATCATCTTCAGACATTTGAACTATCGCGCCTTTTTTTTGGATTGCCTCAACAGCAGCTTGATAAATTGGAACTGTACCAATGGGTACTTGAACTTCTTTTAAAATGGATTTTCGAATTTGGTCTATATCTCCTCCAACGCTCAGGTCCATTACAGCATCTGCACCGGCTTCAACTGCAATTCTTGCTTTCTCAAGCTCCTTTTTGAGATCTATCAAATCCGTCGAAGTTCCAATATTGGCATTTATTTTTGTGCGCAAACCCTCTCCAATTCCAACTAATTTAACATTGGTTCGGTTGACATTTTTAGGAATAACCAAGCTACCCCTAGCTAGGCGTTGTCTAACAGCTTCTGCTGATTGTTTTTCAGCTTCAGCTACTGCCTTAATTTCCTCAGTAATTATCCCTCTTTTTGCGGCAGCCATTAAACTCATACTACCACGCAAACAAAGTTTTTTCTTAAGAGAAATAGATTATTTTAGAGGTATTTTATGTCTCTTTCTGAGCTTAGGGCAAAGGATGTAATGATTAGAGAACTTTTAACTATTACTCCAGAAGAACGAGTAGCAGCAGCTAGATTAAGAATGGTTCGAAATAATATTGGAGCTTTACCTGTGGTTGAAGGGGATATTTTAGTAGGTATAATCACCCACCGCGATACTACTTTGGTTGAACCAAATGGCTTGCTTTTAAAGGTTCGGGATATAATGTCAAAGAATATTATAACAATAACAAAAGAAACTACGCTAAAAGAAATCACAAATATTATGAAGCAAACAGGTTTCCAAAGGCTTCCTGTGGTTGAAAATAAAAAGTTAGTAGGGCTGGTAACACAAAGTTGCATCATCAATGCAATAGCAGACAGCCTTTGATGGTGATAACTTGAAGTTGATTACATTATTGACTGACTTTGGAACGAAAGATGCATACGTTGCTGAAATGAAAGGGGTAATTCTTTCTATTAATCCTTCAGTTCAAATTATAGATATAACTCACGATATTCAAAAATTTAATATATTACAAGGAGCTCACGCTCTTGCTTCAGCCGCCCAATATTTTCCGAAAGATACAATCCACGTTGCAGTTGTTGACCCAGGAGTTGGAACAAAAAGACGGCCAATAATTGTTCAAACTAAACATTGCTATCTAATAGGTCCAGACAATGGCTTACTCTATTATGTTGCCGAAAAGTTTGGAGTTATAAAGTCTGTTGAAATTACCAATAAAAAATACATGTTAAATGCAGTTTCATCAACGTTCCATGGGCGCGATATCTTTTCTCCTGCTGCAGCATGGCTTGCAAAAGGGATCTCACTAAAAGAGTTTGGACCTGAAATTTCGGATATAGTAAAATTAGAAATACCAATGCCTCAAATAACGAATAACAAAATAATTGGAGAAGTTTTGCATACAGATGAATTTGGTAACATTACAACTAACATTCCAAGTGAAGTTCTTAATAAATTAGAAATAAAATTTGGAGATAAAATTAACCTTAAGTTTGGAAAAAATACCCTGAGTATACCGTTTTTAAGGACATATGGTGAGATCGCAGTTGGAAAAATGCTTGCTTTAATTGGAAGCGAAAATTTGTTAGAAATAGCTATAAATCAAGGAAATGCAGCACAGTTCTTAAGCATGCAAATTGGAACACGAATTGAAATAATCAAGGGAGTATAAATGAGAGGACTTATAATCGGCCGCTACCAACCTTTTCACCTTGGTCATATAAAAGTAATAACTGAAATCATGAATGAAATTGAAGAACTGATTATCGGTGTTGGAAGCGCTCAATACAGCCATACTCTCCAAGACCCATTTACAGCTGGCGAAAGAATTCTAATGATAAAAAAAGCACTATATGAAAGTAAAATTCCAAGAGAACGATACTATATAATACCAATCCCAGACGTCAATCAACATGCACTCTGGGTAGCGCGGACTGAGTCGCTAACGCCACCATTTGAGGTAGTTTATTCTCATAACCCATTAGTCAAGAGAC
>JACRDV010000125.1 GCA_024860865.1 Methanobacteriota archaeon
CTAAAAAAATTAAACCCATGGATATTAAAAAAATCTGGGAAAAGAAGTTATGATTGTCATAGACTCAAACATTTGGAATTATTATTTCGATGAAACAACCAAAGAAAATAAATTTATAATAAAAGCTTTGGATAAGAGTGTAAAAAAAGAAGAAATAGCTATTAATACTGTTATTTTGATAAAAGTTTCCCATTATCTAGTTAAAAGATTAGGACCAAAAGAGGGTAAATCTAAAATAGAAAAAATTCCTAGAATTGCCTATGAAGATAGTTGATTTAGACTATAATTTAGTTTTGCAATCTTTAGAATTGTTTTATCAGACTTCGAGTCTAGGAATTGGCGGTAGAGATTCGACAATTCTGGGTACCTTGAAAAAATTGAAGACGAAAAAATTATTTTCACATGACGACGCTTTTAAAAAGGTAAAATGGGTAAAGGTTTTTGATCCTATACCAAAATTTCATTAATCACTTACTCTTTATAGCTAAAATCAAAGATGTAACAAGAATAATAAGTGTACTTACTGCGTAGCTGTTCTAATTCTAAAAAAATTCTGTTATCCAGCTTAGAAAAACAGATTTCCTACAATGGTGGCTGTGGATACAAACATAGTGTTTACAGTGTTTCCCCATCAGCTCCTGTGGGAAACTCGCTTTCCAATTCCCTTCAATGGGATTTACTTTTGATTCGTAACTAAAGTTACTCAACGAATATATCCTAGAAAATGACGCAGAACTTTGAAAGGTAGTTGAAAGTGTTGTTGCAGACCATTGTAGACTGCTTGAGTTCAACTCGAGCTTACCTCGGAGTTGCAACTCTTTTACTGGAAGAGCCAAGGATATGAAACTGACATTCTAATAGAGTGCCTCAAAAATCCATCTCAATGAAAGTGAATACAAAGACAGAATAAGTGAAAAGGACCGAGGCTTACGGGACGGTTATCACACGAGAGAAATTCGAACTTTCAGGAAACACAATCTACATCCACTGGGTACAGGAGTTTTGCATAACCCTAAAATATAAAAACAATCTTAATGATGATAAATCAATGTAGACAAGTGTTTAATCCGCTTGACCATATTTGGGTGTGTGCTAAATATTTCCATTATTTTATCAGCTGTGCCGACACGCACAGACTTAGTGCTGAGCGCCATAAGCTCACTTTTATCAATTGTTCCGCTCATGTCTAAGTCAATCTGTCTTAACTCTTGAATCTCGGTCCTTGCCCTAGAAGGGTCGTTAACAAAGAATGCTTTCAAACCTTCAACTTGTTTTAATGAGTCCTTTGAGGCTTTTGCACTTCCATAAACTAGTTTATAAAGAGCGGTAGCAAGGTAATGAGGTTCATTTCCTAATCTAACACTGCCTAGGTCTGCATAGTACTCTCTTATTCGAGAGCCATATAGCACGAGAAGATTTGTGATAAAGTAAGCAACAAAAGCTAAGATCCCAATTAACGCGATGTTTCCTCTCCTTTCACCGCGAGCAAATAAAGTGCTGTAAAAGATATACCAACAAATAGTCGGAACGACGCTAAGCATGGTAATAACAACCATATCTCTGTGTTTCAGGTGAGAGATCTCGTGTCCTAAAACAGCTTTTAGCTCATCGTTGGTCAATAAATTGAGTATTTTATCAGTAACACAAACTCTAGCATCGCTAGCCCACCTGCCAAAAGCAAAAGCGTTCGGAATTGGGATTCTAGCAACCCCGACCTTTGGTTTTGGAATCTTAGCAGAGCGCGATAAATCCTCTACTATCCTATGCAATTCAGGATACTCTTGCTCGGAGACATACTTAACTCCCATCGACCAATCAACTAATTTTGGACCAATCATATACTGTATCAGTAGTATAACGGATGCTAGTACTCCATAAAAAAGAAATCCAGAAATGCCGATAATTTGAGCTAGAATTGCAACGAGAGCATAAACTATTGCAAACATTAATGCAACGAGTAGGTACAGCCTTATCTGCAACCACATCAAATATCACCGATAGATACTATCTATTAAAAGTTATTATAATAGTCTAGTATTTACTTATTAATTTAACTATGGGCTGTCAATTTTTGGAAAATATGGCTTCACGTCAATCACTGGACTGCCATCTAATGCATCAAGCCATTGAACAATCAATTTATTTTTTTCTCGCTTAATGAGTTTAACTAAACAAAGACAGATTGGGTTCGGTCTTTTTGGACTTCGAGTTGCGAAGGTCCCCCTTTGCTTTTCAATAACAAATAAATCAGAAATAGCTCTCCCTCGGTCAATTTGATGAGCCCAGTACATAACTATTAAATATGGATGTGCTTCAATTCCGTCCAATCCGCGTACAAATTTTTCTTCGATTTGTATCTCTGCTAGCGCAGGCGTGTTTTTTCCTTGTTTTGGGGCTTCCTCCGGGGTTTTATACGGAGAACGAACTACACCGATTGGGATAATTTCCACTCGAAATACCCTTCTTAAGAATTTAGTTACCTTAGATTTTACAATATTTCAAAACAACTTTAATCTACTTTTAAGCACTAAAGTATTCACAGTATAAACTTTTTTAAATATTTCTTATAACTTAACATGTTAAAAATATATCACCAATATTATTAGGAACTTATCTTTTTAGTAAAATTAAAGAGGAAATCTAAAAATGTTTTTTCCGCTGAGAGATGAAAATCCAAAAGAAACTTTTCCATTTGTTACAATTGGGCTGATCATAATTAATGTGGCAATTTTTATACTAACCCTTTTTTCTGGTGAATTTGAGGCCATTGTTAACGAATTTGGAATAAAGCCCGCTCTATTCTTAAGAGAATTTAGACCGGAAGTATTCACACTTTTCACATCAATGTTTTTGCACGGTGGAATACTCCATATTGTTGGAAATATGTGGTATCTCTGGATTTTTGGGGATAATATAGAGGATAAGTGCGGTCATGTTGGATTTTTAATCTTCTATCTCCTTTCAGGTTTAGCCGCAGCATTTGTGCATATTTGGTTTAATCCAAGTTCAATGGTTCCAACGATTGGTGCTTCTGGGGCGATCTCTGGTGTGCTGGGGGCCTATTTTATCCGATTCCCTAGGGCAAAAGTATTAGCGCTAGTTGTCCTGGTGATTTACATAACAACTATTAAAGTGCCAGCCTTCTTCTTACTCGGGTTTTGGTTTATTTACCAATTTTTGTTTGCGCAATTAAGTGTAATAGCAGGAGCAACAAGTATTGCATACTGGGCGCATGTAGGTGGCTTTGTTGCTGGCATACTGCTATTTTTTGTTTTCAGGAGGGGGTGAGCGTGGCTAATATGTCTTTAATTAAATCCCAAAATTTAATTGCTACTTTACAAGCTTATTTTTTCTGAAAAGTCCACATATTTGTCTTTTATATTTCTGGATTCATATTAGGCAGTAGATTTCATTTGCCATTATATTTTTATATTTCATTTGAAACTATTCATTTAAAAAGCTGTTTCCTGCCGTCAAAACAAAAGCTCTAGATTTAAAGGCAGTCCTAGATACACAACTAAAATTTTAAAAAAAATTACGGGTTGAAAATTATTAATTGGTAACTATTTTGAAAGTATAAAAGGGAAATCTTTAAAAAAGATTAATTATTAAAAAACGGACTCCAAAAAATCAACTTGCCCAGGTGAAAACTCTCCAGGTCTAGTTTTGCCTAAAAGGATGCGCAAGATAATATTCATTACTTCTTTAGCAGTTCTTTTCGTTGTATCAATTTCGAAAACTTTCTCTCGTCCGTAATTTTCTACGGCTTCAGAGAGACAAATATCTAAGGCTTCTGCTTCTATGTTTTCTTTGATTTTTTCTGTTTGGAAACCTTTTTTTATCAACCTTTTTTTGAGTTCTTTAGGATGCGCCCTTAACACTATATTATGAGTAACAATATCATTTGGAGCAAAATGAGCAAGGTGTCCATCGATAATTAAATCTTTGTCAATTTTTTTAGCTATTTCTTCAAGTCTTACCTTAAGACTGTCGGTATCCACAATTTTGGTCCGGTGTTTTTTGTCCCAGGAAATAAAGAGCTTTTCTTTTTCAACAAGCTCGCTTATATTTACTCTTTCAAAAGAAATTTTTTTAGATAATAGTCTTGCAACAGTTGATTTACCAGTACCGGGCGTTCCAGTAATCACAATTACTTTTTTGATTAATGAGCCTCCTGCTCTTTGAAAACTTTATCAAGGATTGAAATTGCTTTATCAATATGCTCCTTTTGAACAATAAATGGCGGCACAAACCTGAGAGTTGTATCTGCTGTACAATTAATTAGCAAGCCATTCTCGCGTGCTAAATCAACAATTTTGTCTCCTTTATAAGCTAGCTCCATTCCAAGAAGTAATCCCAAACCTCTGACTTCTTTTATTGAATTATAACCAAGGACAAGCTCTTTTAACCTCTCTTTAAAATAGGCTCCGATTTTAGCAACATGATCGATTAATTTTTCTCTTATGATTGTTTCAATAACTGCCTTAGCCACTGCACAAGCTAGAGGATTGCCGCCAAAGGTGGAGGCATGAGCGCCTGGTTGAAATGAATCGATAATTTCAGTCTTCCCTATAAAAGCTCCAATAGGAAATCCTCCACCAAATCCCTTTGCAAGTGCTACGATATCTGGTTCAATGCCAAAGTGTTGGAAGGCAAACATTTTTCCAGTACGCCCAATTCCAGTTTGAACTTCATCAAGTATCAGCAATACATTATGTTTGTCACAAATTTCGCGCAACTCAACTAAATAACTGCCTGGTGGAACAATTATCCCATGCTCACCTTGTATCGGTTCAACTATCACAGCAGCGGTATCGTTGGTTATTGCATTTTCAACTGCTTTTGAATTGCCAAATTGGACGTGCTTAAAGCCAGGAACCAATGGCTCAAAATCTTTTTTGTATTTTTCTTCTCCTGTTGCAGATAAAGCCCCGAGTGTTCTTCCGTGAAAGGCACCCTCTGTTGCAATAATTTCTTTTTTCTTAGTTGCTTTGCGAGCCAATTTAATTGCCCCTTCAACAGCTTCGGTTCCAGAATTGCAGATGAAAACCTTGCCTTTGAAAGAATTTTTTATCAAAAGCTCAGCGAGCTCAATTTGAGGCAAAGTATAGTAAAGATTCGAAGTATGTATTAACTTAGCAGATTGAGCTTTAATGGCTTCAATAACAGCTGGATGCCCGTATCCTAAACAATTAACTGCTATCCCAGCTACAAAGTCAAGGTACTCTTTTCCCTCAATATCCTTTACAGAAATTCCCCTGCCTCCCACCAAAACAATCGGTTGCCTAGCATAGGTTTGAGCAATGAAAATTTTTTCTCTCTTAAATATTTCATTAACATACATAGTCTTAGAACTCGTTAGAGTAGAATTTAACTTTTTCTAGAAAATCGAGAACCAAATTAGCCTATGGAGCAGAATTGTTTCTGGTGATGAACATCTACGGAAGCTGAAGAAATTTTAGATAAATTAAAATCGTAAGCGTTGCGGAGATGTTGGAGATTTTGGAAGGTTAGTTCTTAATGTTTATATTTTAAAGCTAGCTTGCCGCTGCTCTAACAAATCCATAGAACAATGGCGCTGGTTTTCCAGGTCGTGACTTGAATTCTGGGTGAAATTGGCTCCCCATCAAAAACTTGTGTCCCGGCAATTCAATAATTTCCATTAGTCGGTCATCTGGACTGGTGCCTGAGAATATAACGTTATGTTTTTCGAACTCCTTAATATACTCCGGGTTAATTTCAAAACGGTGGCGGTGCCTCTCATAAACTAGCTCTTGTTTGTACAGTTCATAAGCTAAGGTTCCCCTTTTGATTTTCGCTGGATAAGCCCCTAATCTCATTGTTCCTCCAAGTTCCCTGATTTGTTTCTGTTCTGGAAGTATGTCAATAACTGGGTGAGGTGTTTTTGGATCGAGCTCAGTTGAATTGGCTCCATTTAACCCCAACATATTTCTAGCAATTTCTACAGCTGCGAGTTGCATGCCAAAACAAATTCCTAAGTACGGAACATTATGTTCACGAGAATATTTAGCTGCTAAAATTTTTCCCTCTGTACCTCTAACGCCAAAACCAGGCCCTATTAAAATGCCCTGAGCTGTTTTTAGCAACTCAATATTTTTCGGGTCGATTTCAAGTTGTTCAGCTTCAACCCATTTTATTCTAACTCTGCAACCAACCTCAGCTCCGGCATGTTTGAGTGCTTCAAGAATACTTATATAAGAGTCAGCTAAGGCTGTATATTTTCCAACAAATGCAATTTCAATTTCTTTCCTTGCTTTATCCATTTTATTTACAAAATTTTCTAAATCCGAAAGATCTCTTTTCTGTGAGGTAAGAGTTAATTTTTCTAGGATCGCATCTCCAACTCTTTCCTTTTCGAGAATTAGCGGGACTTTATAGATATTATCGGTATCGGGCGCAGAGACAACAGCTCTCTCCTCAACATTACAAAAGAGGCTAATTTTTGCCTTAGCGCCTCTAGTCAATTTTTCCTTTGCCCGGCAGATAACTACATCGGGCTGAATACCGATTGCTCTAAGCTCTTTTACACTGTGTTGAGTGGGTTTTGTTTTCTGTTCACCGACTACATCTAATACAGGCACTAAAGTTACGTGAACAAAAGCAACATTTTTGGGCCCGTCTTCAAGCCGCATTTGGCGCACAGCTTCAAGAAATGGCATGCTTTCAATGTCACCGACAGTGCCCCCAATCTCTACTAAAACTACATCCACATTTGATTTCTCAGCAACCTCTCTAATCTGGTGCTTAATCTCATCAGTTAAGTGCGGAACAATTTGAACAGTTTGCCCTAGATAGTTACCGCGTCGTTCCTTTTCGATTACTACCTTGTAAACTTTTCCTGTTGTTATATTGTGGGCTCTAGTTAGATTAACATCAAGAAAGCGTTCATAATGCCCTACATCTAGGTCAATCTCTCCGCCATCATCTGTTACAAAAACCTCTCCATGTTGAAAGGGATTCATAGTACCTGCATCAACGTTTAAGTTTACCCTTAGCTTTTCGCTAATATGGGTCTATTTTGATGACGGTTACCATGAGGCCTCTCGATTGGAGAATTTTTCCGATGGATGCGGTAGTGATTCCTATAGGCCCAACTAATTGGTTTGCCTAGACCACTCATCACACCACCGGTAACAAAAATGTATTTAACCGCCTTGATTCCCTCCTAACGCCGCAATGTTTAGCAATTACTTTTCTTAAATACTTTTACTTTTAATAATACTTTGGCTTTTAGCTAGCTTCTTCTTTTGCGCTTTTTTGCTACTTATGAAAATCCTGATTCGCTGTGTATACAGTTAGCGCATATCTCCTCTCTTGGAACAGGCTCAAATTCTTTACAGCTATCCCTTAATCCAACTATCTTATCAAATTTCTTGCACTTCATCAAATCCCCCCTTTATAAGTAATTTTACTTCAACTAAAGGATTAAATAATTTCTAAAGTTTTTGCGTTTTATGCTAAGTATTTTTGCTCTTAGATTTGAAGCAAATGCTGTTTTTAATATGCTCCCCAAAAAAATAAAAACTAAAACGAAAACAGCTTTCCCTTTAAATAGTGAAGTTTTAGGAAATGATTGTTATGCTTTGCAATGTGCTCTTTAAGTTGTTGAAGCAATTTCAATATTAAATTTAGGTCTAAATTATTTAAGTTACTCCAACTTCATTGTTTTCAATGGATACCAAAAGTTTTAAACATTTTAAATCCTCAGTTTGGAGCTTTATTTTGGTTTATTGAAGTTTCGAGAAATACTCGTCATTATTGCTCAAAAGTTTTAATAATGTGATGGCGAAAAATACACTCCTTGCTCTATATTTGTTCCTAAAAAAGGTGTGAGAATGAGTTGCACGGTTGTTGTTGACGGGTTTTATGGCGATACTGGCAAGGGAAAAATTGTAAGTTTTCTTAGCATCGTAGACAAACCAGCTATAGTAACAAGGACTGGAGGACCGAATGCTGGGCATTCGATAGAATATGGCGGTAAAAGGTATAAGCTGAGGATAATTCCTTCTGCCTTCATTTATGAAAAAGCTCAATTGTTATTAGCGCCTGGAGCTCTTGTAAATCTTAAGATATTTTTTGAAGAAATGGAGATAACAAATACTAAAGGAAGAGTCTGGTTAGATAAGCAAACTGGAATCATAGAGTCAAAACATATTGAAGAAGAAAAGACCTCAAGTCACTTGATGGGTAAAATAGGCAGCACTGGAAGCGGATGTGGAGCAGCTCAGGCAGATAGGGTCTACAGAAAACTTAAACTAGCCAAAGACTTTCCCGAACTTAAAGAGCATATCACTGATGTTCCGCTTAAGATGGCTGAAGCTTTGGATAAAGGAGATGTTGTGATAGTAGAGGGGACTCAGGGAACATATCTGTCTTTTTACCATGGCAGCTACCCTTGGTGCACTTCAAAAGATGTCACAGCCTCAGGAGTTTGTTCAGAAGCAGGAATAGGTCCAACTGAGGTTGACGATGTAATATTAGTATTGAAATCATTTGTTACTCGCGTTGGTGAAGGACCACTAGAGGGGGAGCTATCCCCAGAGGAAGCGCTCAAACGCGGCTGGGCTGAAATAGCTACGGTGACTGGAAGAGCACGTCGAGCAGCACCATTTAATTATGAACTAGCCAAGCGTGCTGTAATTCTCAATGGAGCTACACAAATAGCATTGACAAAAATAGATATTCTATATCCTGAGTGTTTTGGAGCTACTAAATATGAGCAGCTCAGCAGTGGAGCTAAGAAATTTATAGAAAGTATAGAAAACAAACTCAAAATTCCTGTTACCATAATTGGCACTGGACCAAATACTCTGCATTCAATAGACTTAAGAAAAGAAAAAATATATCAGTCATAAAATTATTGAATCTTTTTAGTAAAAAAGAGAAGATTTACTTTCTCCAGCGTGCTTTGCACCAATATATGTACTGTTTGAGGGACATAGGAGTAAGTTAAGGACTAAGTTCTTCTTCCTACTCTAGAGGAAAACCTTTAGTTTTTCCATCGTTGTTCATTGATCTAAGTGCGAAAATATTACTCAGTGTATTTCCTTTTAAAATTATGGAATGATGATGTGTTAAAAGTGATAAAAGAGGGTAACCGGATTATGGAAGGTAAAGTCAAGAATAGGTTTGTGGCAAAAACCAAAAAAAGCACAATAGTGGTAATCTGCGCTAAATACCCTGATCGAATACAGGTCATAACAATAAATAAAGGAGGTGAAAATTGATGAAGTGCTATAATTGCAATGTTGGGCTTGAAAAGGCAAAAACAAATTTTGAGTATCAGGGAGTCATAATTCCTGACATGCCCTGCCTCAAATGTCCAAAATGTGGAGAGAAGCTTTTCAGTCCTGAAGAAGTCCGCTATGTCAGAGAACGCTTGGCCGGGTTGCTTCCACGGATAAAGTATACTCGTAAGATTAGTAAAGCAGGTAATAGGCCAGTTCTATATTTGCCAGAAAATCTAATTAAATTTATGAACTTGAAAGTGAGGGAAGAGGTCACAGTATATCCCGAAGGTAAGAAGCGAATAGTCATAGAAATGACCTAAAAACCTTATTTTTTGAGATTAATTAAGCTGCTATTCCATAACCTATTCCTGTATGGGATAACCACTCCACTCGATAATTGTACACCAATGTTGAAAAGCAGGAAATATACTAATCTTATAATCCGATGTAAGCTTGTTATCTGCCGCCTAATATCAAATTGTTTGGTGCATATACTAAACTAGGTCGCTCCCACTATAAATGGGGTGATCTACTCAACTTACCTAAACTTTATATTACAATAAAAAAAATTTTTGCCACATCAAAAAAATCATTCTACTGTTACAGATTTCGCGAGGTGCCGGGGTTTATCAGGATCTAATCCTCGCGCTGTGGAAACATAATATGCTACTAACTGAAGTGGAGCAACATAAGGAATTGGCGATGAAATTTCATCAACTTCAGGCATTTTAATTACATCATCAACTAATTTAGCAATTTTTTCATCTTTTTCACTTGCTAATGCAATTACTTTTGCTCCTCGAGCTTTCACTTCTTCAATATTTCCAATCATTTTATCATAATTATCTCCAGGAGGAATTACAACAATTACTGGCACTCCTTTCTCAATTAAAGCCAAGGGACCATGTTTAAGCTCGCCACCTGGATAGCATTCAGAATGGATGTAAGAAATTTCTTTAAATTTCAATGCCCCTTCAGAAGCAGTTGCAAAGCTAATTCCACGCCCCAAAAAGTAAACATCTTGCACATCTTTTAGTTCTTCAGCTAACTCCATAATTTTAGTTTCTTGAGAATCGATTACTTTGTGAACAATATCAGGCATTCTTTCCAATTGTTTGAGCAATTCTTTGATCTTATACTTAGGCAAAGTTTTTCTGATTTTTGCAAGGTAAACTGCTATCAAAAATAGGTCAATTAATTGAACAGCAAATGTTTTAGTAGCAGCTACTCCAATCTCAGGTCCTGCATGGGTGTAGCAAACGCAATCGCTTTCTCTGGTTATTGAGCTTCCAACTACATTTGTTATTGCTAAAATCTTCGCTCCTTTTTCTTTTGCTGCTCGAATTGCTGCTAGCGTATCTGCAGTTTCACCAGATTGGCTAATTGCCAAAACTAAAGAATTTTCATCAAGAGTTGGAACTGCAGCTTCTTTAAACTCTGAAGAAATTATAACATCTACAGATAATTTTGCTAATTTTGCAAAAGCATACTTGGCTGCTAGAGCAGCATGGTAAGAGGTCCCGCAAGCAATAACATAAATTTTTTTATCCGTATTCAAAAATTCGATAAAATCTTTCAATTCATCTTCTCGAACTCTTAGAGTTTCTCTGATCGCAAATGGTTGCTCATGTATCTCCTTCAGCATAAAGTGAGCATACCCAGCTTTTTCTGCCATTTCTGGGGCCCATCTAACAGTTTCAATCTTTTTCTTTACAACTTCTCCCGTTAGAAAATTTTTTATAACAACACCAGTGGATGTGAGTATCCCAAGTTCTCCATCATTTAGGATAATAACTTTGTTTGTTTCTTTAAGGAATGCAGGTATATCGGATGCCGCAAAAGTCTCGTTATTACCGATACCGATTACTAATGGGCTTTCTTTTCTAACAACTATGAGTTTATCCGGTTCTTTTGCATTTATTATCGCCATTGCATATGATCCTTTGAGTTGATGGCAGGCTTTTACTACTGATGTTTCAAAATCAAATCCTTCTCTATTGAATTTCTCGATTAAATGGGGTATTACCTCAGTGTCTGTCTCTGATCTAAATACATGTCCTTCTTTAATTAATTCCTCTTTGAGCTCTATGTAATTTTGAATTATACCATTGTGAGCCACTACGATTTGATTTTCACAATCAGTATGAGGATGTGCGTTGATTTTAGTTGGTGCACCGTGTGTTGCCCACCTCGAATTATGAGAAATAATACCGTTGGCTATAAAGTTCTCATAATTTGGAACCTCTAAATCATATACGTACTCTGTATTGTTTTCTATTTTTGTGTTGGATAATAGTCTTTGATAAACTATAGGATCACGAACGTACCGTTCTGAAACATCACTCAATTTCGATTTCTCTTTAACAAAAGTGAATTGGCTGAATATAAGCCTGTCTTCTTTCCGTATGTCTTTTACTTCCTTTTCTATTATCTTCCCGTTTCCATCTATAACAAATAATCTATGTCTCTCTGTGCAAATGATTTCAGCAGAAGAAGTTTTTATTTTATGTAAATTTTTTGGGGCTTTATGTTTGAAGCAAATAGCTTTAGCTTTTACAAATTTTGATTTTTTGAGATCGTATGATAAAACGAAACATTCTTCATTAAGACTCGAAATTTTTGCTGTACTACCATCTGCTAGTTGAACAAGTGTATCTGGATGTAAACAATGTCCAATGCCTGCGTTACCAGGAAGGTCATCTAGATTTAGCCTTTGGTGAACTTCTTCAATTTTTCCCATGTCCTTCTTAATGTATATCTGTTTATTATCTATAGTTGTAATACCCACTGAATCATATCCACGATATGCTAATCTGCGCAACGCTTCGTGTATAACATAGGCACACTTCCTTGTAGATATACACCCGAATATACCGCACATAAAAAACACGTTTAACAAGTTTTTATTTTTTAAGAGCATTTCGCTTTTCATAGTTAATTTTGGCTTGCTTAGTACATCTTTCTACTTCTTTTTTAATGTTAAATTTTAAACATTTTCCCAATTTTGCCCTCAAAAATTGCCCATCTGAGTGCCAGAAATTAAATAATTCCACTTAAATTTTCGATTTTAAACTGAGAAATTTATCATCCCCGATGATTATGCAGTAAAATGATAGATGCTGAATTGTTATCTATCTATAATAAGGAAAATTCAAGAAGTACTTGACCATGCAAAACGCTCCGGGCTGAGCGCGGATAACTCTCATTTTCTTTAAACTCAAGCTTCTTTCAGCTCGCGTTCCAATATTTGGCTAACTCCTAGTTTGCCACATCTGCCACTCGATTTATAAGCCTTTCTTTGCCACATTTGCCACATTCTGGATTCTTCGGTGCTTGAAATTGCAAAATCTAGTTTCCACGATTTCCGCTTCAAATGTGGACGATGGGATTCGAACCCTCGTGCTCAAGGATTAAGGCTGGAAAAGGACGAAGAAAATCCTAGAGGGAAATAGGGCCTCCTAAGTTTGAATTGAGCTGTGGTGCGGCCGCCGGGATTTGAACCCGGGTTTGTTGCGTACTGTACGATTTTGTTTGGCAGGCAACAGTCCTAGACCAGACTAGACTACGGCCGCTAATTAAGGATTTGATGGCGCGGGCGTGATTTTCACCTTAGTAAATTATCTCTACTAAAGATTTGAACACGCGACATCAGGATCTTCAGTCCCGCGCTCTCCATAGCCAGGCAAACATGCCTTCAGGCTGAGCTACCGCGCCACCAATGAAAAATTAGCGCACCTATCTAAAAAATTTTCCGCTAAAATAGTGGGCCCGCAGGGAATCGAACCCTGGATCTCTGCCTTTCTTAAGGCTTAAGAAACAAGATCTTTTTCCTTAAATCTTGTAAGGGCAGCGTCTTACCATTGGACTACGGGCCCTTATTTTTAATATCCTCTCTTGTTTTATCAGCTTTTTTATAAAAAGTTTTTAAGTTTTTTTCAATTTTTTCGAACTACAAATAGTTGACAAATTATAGCTTTTTAAAGCAAGCTCTCCGTTTTTATGGGCTCCTCATCTATGTTTTTTCAATTCACATCGAAAGCAACGTAGTTTTTAGGCTCAATAACCTCGGTGGTTTTTGAGAAAACTAGCGAGACTGTGCGAGTAGTCAAAGTTATAGAGCCTAGCTTAAAGTAAAGTAATGTACTATTCTATTCTAATCCGAGTTCCAATTTTTCTCAAATTGTTTTTGGCTTATTTGCGCACTTCTAACGACAAAAAACAATATTTCATTACAACTCTGTATCTCATGTAACTTGTTTCATTAGCTTAGTTTTTAACCTGTTTGCAGTTCACCAAACAATTGCTTTGTCGTATTCAAAAATTAACTTAACAATTTCACTGTAATCTACTAGCTCGTAATCCACTGAAATATTTCTTGCCTCAACATCTTTTAAACACGCATATGTATTAAAACTTTTATCTAGCTTGATATAGACTCCATCCTGAATGAGCAATACTGCAACATCATTTGATTTGCTCTGAAACTTTGCTAACTCTATAGCTGTTTTTTCGTCAACGTTCCTTATAATGTGAAGAATCTTCATCTTATCACCTAGGCAAATGGAATAACCACATCACATTCGGTTATTATTTTAAATATTTCTTCACGAGTCATGATTTCTGCTTCTTTAATGAATTTTTTAATACCACGAGCTTCAGCTGATTCCTTGTCTACAATAAGCCGGCCGTTCATGGCCATAAATGTCTCAATATTCCCTTTTAGATGCCTAGCATCTTTAGTTAGGATTACATCAGGTTTTATGGCTTCTGGATTTAACTCTGTGGCAGACCAGACTCCATCGTCCAAAAATATGATAATAACTTTGTCGTCATAAAACGTTAATCCAAGACCACTTCTTATAGCTTCTAGGCTCTTCACATTGTTTAAAGGGGTGCTTCTAATGATAACTGCAATATTTTTCATAATCTCCACCCGAATCCCAAAATGCGGTCTGCTTCTGTAACTATTTGTGCCCAGTCAGTTTGACTGCCAAATACAAATCCTTCCACTTCTTTTACTGCTCTCTGCTCTGCATTATGTGCACATACAATGATTTTAGCTCCGGCTTTAATCAATTCTTTAAATTGCTCAGTTGGCACACAATACGTACCATCATCCATTATAAAAATAGAAACTTCATACTTTTGTTCTAGAGCATGTTTAGTCAATTGTATTACAGTATAAAAATCTTCGGTAAAAGGCGAATTTGTCAACAATATTCCAAGTTTCATGTTTTCTACCTCCTCATATGACAAAAAAGCACTGGAAAGTTTGAATTTATTTCAAAATAAAATACATATAAATACTAACCCAATCTATTCGCAAATGAAAGTTTAGTGGACCCGTCGGGATTTGAACCCGAGGCCTTTTGTGGAGCTCAATGCCCATTCACATGCCAAGCGAACGCTATTGGCCGGAACTTTTATATTCCGTCTTCCAGCTGAGCTACGGGCCCACATTGTTTAGATTAATTATATTTTTTCTTTATCTATATGAAAATTTTTGAAGTTTGGTTTTTTGTAATTATAATTATAAAATACTACTAATCTCATTGATGGGCAATATCTCTTGAATTGGCCAAAAAACAAAACTCTATCGGATGCGCTCTCGGCTAAGATCTTTTGTTTGCCAACTATACTCTCGTATCCTTTTTGATCTACCAAAACCACAGGCGGAACAGTATTTTTTAGTCATATTATATGACCGCCTACCGCAACGTCGACAACGAATATGAACTTTCTTTTGATACTTTCCGAAAGACGGTGTTCCTTTGGTC
>JACRDV010000126.1 GCA_024860865.1 Methanobacteriota archaeon
AAGAAGAGCGGCATCGCAACAATTCCAGAATTATTAAAACTTACAAAGGAAATGTGGGGCCATTTTCATGCTTGCTAGCCAAGCATGGCTATGTGTAAAATTAAACGAGAAGACCTAATAGCTGAAGTAGAGGATATAATTGGTGTTGCAGGTTTTTTAGAACTCGCAGCTAATGCCAATATAACGCTATTCGTCTAGTCAACATATTCCAAGGAGTTTATTAACTGCTTCTAAAACTCCTTGCCCATAACTTCCTTTAGTTACCAAATCAGCAACTTTTTTTGTTTTTTCATCAGCATTTCCAACAGCAATTCCAAATCCAGAAACTTTTAACATGTCAATATCATTTTCAGAGTCCCCAATTGCCGCGATTTTCTTAACATTAATTTTCATTAACTCAGCTACTTTCTGCAAAGCTTTTCCTTTCCCAATATTCGGATCTTTAATGTGGATTGCAAATCCTGTATCAATTGCTTCGAGCCCAAACAATTGGCTCTCTCTATAGATTATACTTACATCCACTGTTCTTTTAATTGCAACTTCCGTCGTTCTATATTCGGAACGCTGAACTTTTTCTACATGGTATTTTCGTCTCAAATAATCATAAGCTTCTTCAGCTTTTTTCTTAGCTTGGTCAAAAATTAACAGGGCCCCAGTTTTGGGATCTTTTATAATCCCACCATTTTCAGCTATAATGGATCCAGAGGCCCCAATAAAAACTGAGAGAGCTTCCATAATAATGAGAATATTCCCACTTGCTAACACAACTGGCACCTTATTTTCTTCTGCCTTTCTAATAGCTCGAATTGCCTCTATGTCAAGCTGTCTGTTTGCAAAGGTAATGGTCCCATCAATATCAACTGCTAGAGCCTTGGTTTTAATTAAAATCCCTCAGACTAAAAGTATGTAATTTATTCTATTGCAAGCTTCTTCTCTAACTGCTTGAGAAACCTTTTGGCTTCTGCCTTAGGGTCAGGGTGCAATGAGATTAGCTCTCTAACCCGAAAATTAAGCCTATTAGAGAAAGTATCAAACCTTGTTTCTCCACTCACTATAATTTCTTTCCCAAGCAAGTTTTCTTTTCGATCGATAATTGGTTTCTTTTCATTGCCTGATTCCTTTGAAATCTTTAGAGCTTCTCCTGTTGATATTCCTAATAGCTGTTCTGCTAATCTCCCAAAAAATGTTGCTCTAATGTTATCAGTGCCATCATCGATAATCAAACTTGTGACCATTCTATAATCTGGTCTTTCAATTTGGCCGCAAGCTCTACATGCCCAAACTCCGCTCTTTTCTTCTGCTCGTTTTCCACATTTGGGGCAAACTTCAAAAAAAGGCCTTGATTCAAAGATCTGAAGGATTGTTCCACGAATTTCTTTTTTTTCATCTCCATCTTTAAGCTCAGCTATATAAACACGTTCAAGTTCAGGTGCAAAAGCTTCAAGCTCTGGTAAAGTTTTAACATCAGATGTATCCGCCATAAGTTTACTCCTTGTGCCTAAATGAATTTCTGGCTCGCCTTGAAGTGATGATTTCGTGTAACCGCTCCTTACTCGGACAATCATCCCAGGGATTATCTCTCCTTTTTCAATTTGCTCAACATCTTTGCTCCAAACTACAACTCTAATAGAACCTGTCTCATCAGCTATAATCAAACTTGCATATTTTCCTTTGCGCTCTTCTTTTTGAAATTCTCTAACTGGAAAAACTTTGACTGCCCTTCCAACAACATCTACATTTTTCATTCCTGGAATTATGCTTTTAATTTTGAGTTCTTTTGTTTCAACTATGGCGAAAAAGTCCAAGCCAAGTTCTTTTGCTACAATATAAGCCGCGCCTTCAGGCGTTATAAGCTGGCCTAGTTCAATTTGTTTTGCCTTAATTCTTTCTAAAATTTCTTCCTTCGATAGCTTAGATTTCTCAGCAATTCGGTGCACCATCTCATCAAGAGATTTAAACAATCTAAGCCTCCTTTTATCTAATTAATGAACTAACCGAAAATACGGGACAATGAGCATACCTTATAACATTTTCAGCTGCGCTTCCAATAAGAGCTTTAGCTACACCTGTTTTTCCTTTTGGACCCATTATTATCAAATCGCATTTGCTTTCTTTAGCTTCATTTACAATTTCTTCCCAAGCTGTTCCTTCTTTGATTGTTGTTCGTATTTTAATTTCTTTTTCTGCTCTCTTTTTCAAGCGTGCTAAAAGTCTGCGCCTGCCTCCCTTAAATCCTTTAGCAAAGCACCTTTTACCATGGTGTTTTTAGTCGCGAGAGGAGTCAATTGGCGGATTATGTCAACTACACATACTGCAATCAAATGGCTTTTAAAAATTTTAGCAAGTTTAATTGCATAATCCTCTGCTTTTTAGCGTTGTTGAGCCGTCGGTCGGAACCAAAATTCTATTGTGCAAATCATTTCACCTAATTTTTTATTAGCCAGTTGAGCTGATAATCTTAAGGAAAAGAAAGATTATGGGGGTTTCTGTATTAATTATGTTTTTGATACTAACAATTATTGGATATTTATAAGCCTCCCCTTCTGATGTAACGTAAGTAATTTAAAACCCATAAGTTTCTTTAGTGATTTCATGAATTTCTTTAGAAAACTGTTTGGAAAAAAAGAAAAACAAGAACAAAAATTAATCATTGAAATCCCTGAAAATAAACTTAAACAATGGCTCAACGAGGAACTTAAAGGATTGGATGAAAACGAAATTAAAAAACAATATAATGAGATACTGCAAACAACTGAAGAAATCAAATCCAGCATAAGTGATCTTGAGGCGGCTGTTTTTGAAGAAAATGTCGACAAAAGGCTTTTTGAAGCGTCTACACGGGCAAGAAGTCTTTTAATTAGAAAACTAGGATCATCATTAGAGAAAGTTAATCAACCCAGCTCATTCAACTTCAATGCTTTAGTAGAATTTCATAACTCACTTCTGCGGGAAATGGTGTCGATTGTGAATGCTTGGAATGCCCACAGTTATTTGATAAATCCGCTTTTCAGAAAGGAAATGCATGAATTAAATAATAGGATTAAAAAACTAGGTCAATTGATAGACGAACTTGGCGGATTCATTGAAAAGAACAGAGATTACGGAGAGAAATTCAATGAGCTAAATTCGATTGCAGAAGATTTCAACAACATTAGCAAAAAAATAATAAGCACAAGGTTGGAGATTGAAGGGTCTTATTCGAAAGTAAAGGAGCTACAAACTGACATAGATGCGAAGCAAAAAGAGATGTTATCGCTTAGCGATAGCGAAGCAACGCGAAAAGCTCAAGCACTCCAAAGTGAAGTTGAGCAACTTAGAAATGAAAAACAAAGATTGGAGAGCGAAATACTACAAGAATTAAGCTCGATCGGGAAGCCCTTAAAAAAATACAATAAAATGGCAGATAGTGAAGAAATATCCGTTCCAAAAGAAAGCAAATTATTTCTAAAAGACTATGCTAAGGATCCCTTGCTGGCTCTAAGTGATGAGAAAAACTTGCCTGTTTTAAAGGCAGTTCTAAAGCATACTGAAGAGCTTATAAAAGAAAATAGGATCGATTTAAAAGATAAAAAGCGAGATAGAGCTCTTTCTCAAATTAAGAATATTATTGATAACGATGTGCTTGCCTCAAGGATCAATGCTTATCGTGGTTTAAGCGAGAGAATTGAGGCTAAATTAAAAATTGATAATTCATTTGAAATTTTTAAAAAAATGAAGGAATTTGAATTTAAAATCAATTCTCTTGAACAAGAACTGCTGAAAGACAGAGAGAGGCTCAAAGAGTTAGAAGACGACATAAAGGCTCAAGAAGAATTAAAAAAAGGCAGAAAAGAAAAGTTAGAAGGCGTTATTTCTGAATTAACAGGTAAAGAAATAAAAATCATATAATCTTCTCTTTAATGAGGGTTTTATGATGGGCTCAACAATTTCAGAGAAAATTCTCGCTCGCGCTGCTGGGAAGGATAAAGTTACCCCTGGAGATATTGTGCTAGCTAAGCCAGATAAAGCAATGATTAATGACATAACTGGCCCTCTGACTATAATTGCGCTGAAAGAGATCGGAGTAGGGCAAGTTAAAGACCCAAGGAAGCTTGTCATTGTTTTAGATCACCAAGCTCCTGCCAGCAATGCTCAAGCTGCTGAAAATCATGTTTTGCTCAGAAATTTTGCTCACGAGCAAGAAGTTTTGCTATATGATATCAATGAAGGGGTTTGCCATCAGGTTATGTGTGAAAAAGGGCATGTTTTGCCTGGTAAACTAATACCTGGGGCTGATTCTCATACTTGTACGTACGGAGCTCTTGGAGCTTTTGGAACTGGTGTTGGTTCAACAGATATGGCCATGGTTCTTTCAACTGGCCAACTTTGGTTTAAGGTCCCAGAAACAATTCGCTTCGATATAACTGGAAAGCTCGAGAAAATGGTTACTGCTAAAGATGTTGTTCTTAAGGCGATCAAAACAGTTACAG
>JACRDV010000002.1 GCA_024860865.1 Methanobacteriota archaeon
CGAATTTTTCTTTTTCAATCGATTCAAGTAACTCGCGTAGCTCAGTCTTCCTGTCGTAGAAATCTCTCTTTTTCTTTTTCGGCTCAGGATCAAATAACATTTAGTTCTACCCCTTGAACTAGTTCTACCCCTTGAACTATTTATAGCTGTTCAGTATGGGTTCAAATCCCACCTCCCGCATTATACTGTTTTACCGGGACTAAAAAAGAGTATTTCAAAAATCTTTTTGAAAAACCCGCCCATTTTTGCCTGTAAACCTGGGGACTACAATCTGCTTTGAACTTTATAGGTGCGCACGAATAAAGCCATTTTTTAGGTTTGATGCCTAAAAACTAATTTTTCTCCATTTATGTTTTGTGTCTAATTTTTTCGGCTAAGTTCTAAATATGCCTAATCGTATTATTTTTAGTTAAAATAGAAAAATCTATACCGTTATTCAAACGATGGATGACGCCGTTTGGTTTTGCTCTTTCACGACGAGCACTAAAAAGGTGAGAAAAGGCTAGAGATTGAAATGCGAAGATAGAAAATATAGCGTATTTAAAATTAAGGTGATAAAATGGATGTTAAGATCGTAAATATCTACAACAACGAGGCCTTGCCTACAAAAGGTCTTAAAAGTGGACATGGAGAATCCTTTCACATCACCATAGGTAATCAAGAAATTCTCTTTGATGCTGGATGGAGAGGCAGAAAATTAATGCATAACATCAACAGATTAGGAATTAATCCTGATGAGATCAATAAACTGGTCTTTTCACATGGTCATGGAGATCATACAGGTGGGCTGCCAGCGTTTCTAAAAGCAAGAACTGTTCCAACACCAATTCCAATTATTGCGCACCCAACTGTTCTAGAACCCAAGTCACTGAAGATATTGATATTTCATATTCCAATGGGATTTCCAAAGCTTAGTAGAAAACTCACGGAAAAAGTAGAATTCCAGTTAACAAAAAATCCAGTGGAAGTTCTCCCAAAACTTTCTACAACTGGCGAAATTGCGATTACGGAACGACCAGAAAAACCAGGAATAGAAAAGCGCGTATTTCATAAAGTTGATGGACAACGGAAATGGGATCCGATCATCGATGATTTATCATTGATTCTTCAAACAAAGGATGGACTGGTCATCATTACTGGTTGTTGTCATGCAGGATTATTAAATACATGTGCAAAAGCTACTAAGCTCTTTAACGATAAGATCAAAGCCATACTTGGGGGTACTCACATGATGCATTACTCAAGAGAAGACGTGGAACACATAGGAAATGTCCTAGAGAATCTTTATGGGACTCCGGAACTATATTTAAATCATTGTACCGGGAAGAAAACAATTGAGCAATTAAGGAAAAGATTTGGATCAGAAATAGTTCACAATTGCCACGTAGGAACAGAATTAGTATACCAAGGCTAAAAATCGTGCGCGCAAGAGGCTAAATGCGTCATCTTGGAAGAAATCAGAAAAACCCTGTTTCTCAATACTCTTAATTTTGCGAAAAACGTTGTGCGCGCGCATAATATGTTCGGGATAAAAAGATGAATTGGCGAAATATTTCCGAAATCTCGAAAGATGTCTACTGGGTAGGCGTCAGAGACTAGAACCGAAGACTTTTTGACGCTTTAATCGAAAGAATAGGGCAAATTCCATTATTTGGGTTCAACTTTCATTGTTGAGTAACTTGAAAAGAGATATTAAAGAACTCATTGAAGTTCTAAAGAAATGTAAAGCGAAACCCAACATTGTGGTTATGCCGGATTTCTTCCTAGACCATTTTGTTTCTTTTAAAGAGGACTTTTCACCTTTTTTAGAAAAAATTTTGAAGATTGCAAGGCAAGGTGGCGGGAATATCCCTTTCATTAGTCAAACTATTTTCAGAGGCGGAAATGCGACTAACACAGCATCAGCTCTTGCTTCTTTAGGTGCAAACCCGCATTTGATCACAAGGACTAGCCCAACCGGTCTTATTCTGCTCAAACACTTTCTTGGAACCAAAGGCACGGATTTATCTCATGTTAAAGTCAATGGCATGATGGCTTTAACTACAGCAATTGAACTGAAATACAAAGGAAAATTGGTAAACCTAATGGTAAATGATCCGGGTTCTGTTAAAGATTTTGGTTTCAGA
Source organism: Methanobacteriota archaeon (assembly GCA_024860865.1). Taxonomy (GTDB): domain Archaea; phylum JACRDV01; class JACRDV01; order JACRDV01; family JACRDV01; genus JACRDV01. Next base: position 2,127 of record JACRDV010000002.1, read on the forward strand.
AGTTTGACCAAAGCCGACCTAGATGTAATAAAAAAATCTGATTTTGTGTGCGTTTTCAACTGGAATCAAAATTTTAAGGGATCAGAGCTTATCAAACGGGTTTTCAGTTTTACCAAAGAAAAAGGAAAAGGAAGAACCTTCCTTGATACCGGAGACCCTTCTTCAAAAAAGAATGAAATTTCAGATCTAATGGAAGGAGTTTTGGTGAGGGGCTTAGCTGATATTTTTAGCATCAATGAAAATGAAGCGATTTGGTACGCTTCTTATTTTGACAGGAGCTTTCAAAAAAAGAAAGCCCTTGAATGTGCAGACCTTCTTCACAAGAAATTGGAATCAAGGATAGATCTTCACACAATTAGATACTCTGCTACTTTTATTAACGGTGAGAAATACATTGTTCCAACTTTTAAGGTTCAAGTTTTGAGAACAACTGGCGCTGGCGATGCTTGGAATGCTGCAGATATCTACGGAGAAGCTTTGGGGTTAAATCCCACTCAAAGGTTGTTATTTGCCAATGCTGCTACAGCGTACTATATTTCAAATACTAAGGCTAAGCATGCCGCAATCAAAAATGTGATTCAAATGCTAAAATCGAATTAGAAATGAAATTCTGGAGATACTTTAAAGGTAACTTTGTCCAATAGAATCATACTACTTAGCCGGCATCGCAATCAAAGTTTCAGCTCCATAACCAGTATTAGTAGCAACGTTCATGACAAAATCTAAAGCAGTTTTGTTGTCAGGAGCATCAAATATAATAACAGCATCGTATCTGCCAAAAGTTAAGTATACTCCTTGAAGCGAAATCTCTTTTGGCGCTTTAAGTTGCTTTAGGTATTTTACAGCCTGAGGTCCCTTACCTTTTGGTTTTAGCAAAGTTATATACAAAAAATCCCCTCGCAAGAAATTATTACATTCTCGGATAAATACTTAAAGGAACTATTTTATCATTCATAACTGAGCAAATTAGAATATCTAAAAAAACTTTATAACAGGAGATTGCTAACTAAAACAGGTTCAAGTCTAGTTTGAATTTAAAAAGATCAATGGTGATAAAATGCGGATTTTATTGATTCACTCGGATTATATCCAATTTGAAGCGAAACAAAAAACTCCGGTTGCAGAAGAAGTCCCAGAGGAAATGAAAAAAGGGAGAATTGAAGAAGTTTTAGTTGTTTTTACGGCAGTTGAAGAAATCGATGAGCAGAATCCGAGTTTAGTGAGCGAGCGCGCAGTTAATGAAATCACTGATGTCGCGAGAAAAGTTAATGCACAAAATATTTTTATTTATCCATATGCTCATTTGAGTTCCTCTCTTAGTTCACCAAGCATTGCTGTTGAAGTTCTCAAACAAATGGAAAATTTGTTAAAAGAAAAAGATTTTAATGTTGCTAGAGCGCCCTTTGGTTATTATAAGACTTTTGAAATAAAGTGTAAAGGCCATCCTCTCTCTGAATTATCCAGAACAATTTTGCC
>JACRDV010000127.1 GCA_024860865.1 Methanobacteriota archaeon
ATGAGCACACCCACGGTTATTATCGTAGACATAGAAGGAAATGAAATTACTTCTTGGCATGGCCAAATACCAGATGAACAAAAAATCAGTACGTATTTAGCTAATAGCCATTATTCTTGTTTTTTCTAACTTGAAAGCACTTATGGGTAGAATATCTAATTATCCAATGAGAAAAATAACTTAAACAAAAGTAGGTCGTACTCGTAGAAGACCAAATGTTAGGATTTTTCTTAGGTGGATGAAGGAGCTAAATACATACAAAAATCATTAAATTACTTAATAAAAACTAATTTTTTAGGGAAGTATTTTAATGGATATAAGAGGTTTTATTGAAACAAGCTTTGTGGATTGGGATGGCAAAATAGTATCAACTGTTTTTACAGCCGGATGTAATTTTCGCTGTATTTTTTGTTATAATTATGAATTGGCTATTAACCCAGAAAAGTTTAAACAAGTGCCAATGGATCATATAATGGATTTTTTAAAGGAGCACTCTGATTTTATAGATGGACTTTGTATTACTGGTGGAGAGCCATCTCTGCAAAATGATTTGCCCGATTTTTGTAAAAAAATTAAATCGCTTGGCTTTAGCATTAAACTCGATACCAATGGAACTCATCCAGAAATGCTTCAAAAACTAATAGAGGAAAGACTTGTGGACTACGTAGCAATGGATATTAAAGCGCCATTAAATGAAGAAAAATATGCGCTTCTAAGTGGAACATACGTTAATTCACTTTTAAATAAAATTAAAGAGAGCGTCCAATTATTGCTCCACTCTCATTTAGAATATGAGTTCAGAACGACAGTTATACCAACAATGCATTCAGAAGAGGATATCGAAAAAATAGCAAAAGAAATTAAAGGCGCAAGACTTTATGCTCTACAAAAGTTTCAACCAATTAATGTTCTAAACTCAGAATTAAAAAGGCAAAAATCCCAAAAAGATGAAGAGATGGAGCAACTGGTACAAATTGCAAAAAAACATTTGCTAAAAGTCAAATGGAGGGGAAAATGAGCTATCAAAGATACATATTTAAACGAAGATTACTATCTTTCCTCAGTATTAAACATTTAAAGAAACCAGTATAGTTTTGTTTATTTCTCTTTCAATCCATTCTTTCCCTTTTATTTTTCCAACCCTATATATCTCAATCAGTTTTTCAGCATAATTTTTCGCTTTATTATAGCCGACCTCTCTTGCTTCTTCTATTACACTCCAGTCATCTTTTTCTCTGAACTCCCAATAAGCTGTGGCAATTTCCGGAAAGATTTTTTTCCGAGATCCAGTGAGAAGAGAAACGTAAAATCCAAGAGAACCCTTATTCCTATTGTCAATTATGTGTCTCAGTGTTCCCTTCTGATTTGTGTCAGCCAGGAGATCTTTTGTCCCTCTTACAAGCCCTTCAATTTTAGTATGCGGAAATAAACCAATTAGCTCGCGCCATTCTTCGTCAGGAAAAACTTTGTCACTTGCCTCTCCTATTTCATGGCTAAGATAAGATTTCAGTTCTTCTTCACAAATTCTATCCATTTTATCCGCTATACTTTCTGGTTTTGCACCAATTTTTTCCTCATTCAACCCGTAATCTTCAAAAGCGAACTTTAAAGCCTTTTTTTCTTTTGTGGTTTTCACTTCTTTGACTTTTTCCCATAGGAGATATCTAACTGGTTCTTTTCTGCCAAATATATCATTTCCCTGTAACAGAGCTGGAGTAGTAAATAAATCCCTTGCAGACTCTTTATCTAAAACATGAATATTGTATCCATTTTCCATTCGGGATTCTTCGAGTTCAGCGAGGAAAAAAGAGGGTTTCATCGAGGCTGCATAGCCTGCTCCATAAAGAAATCCTTCAGGCTTGAGTGTTTTATTTATTCCTTTTAAATCGAAGGGCTGATATTCGTTCCCTTCTATCTCTATGTTCTGAAATTCCTTTTCTGACAGTTTTTTCCAGTTTATCTCTTTTTCCTCAACCCAATCCATCAAATCAGAATGATCGATTTCTTCCCAAGGTTTTATTTTCCTCTCCCATTTGTATAGGTCTCTGAGCCTCAATAACAATCCACATATAGAATATATACCCCAGTATTTAGCATCTGAAATGTCACAATTCTTCTTAACCTGGTTTGCAATATGTTCAACATCAATCATTCTTTCACCAGTTACAATAATAAATTCTTTTTTCATTTATAAAAAAATTGGGAAATAATATGGGTATTTTTTCTAGAAATTTGCTCTTGATATTTGGCACAGCATTTCTGTTTTTCTTTAGTTTTCACATGTTATTGCCAATCCTTGCACTATTTGCAAAAAACATAGGCGCCAGTGATGCAGAAATTGGCTTAATCATAGGTATATTTGCTTTTATGGCAGTGATAGCAAGGCTTCCAGTTGGCATTTATGTTGATAGGCATGGCAAAAAGAGAATGATAATACTTGGTTGCTTGATCTTCTTCATATCACCTATTCTCTACTCAATTTGTTCTACTCCTTCTCAATTATTTTTCATTAGAATGTTTCATGGAATAGGTATTGCGGCTTTCACTATATCTGCGATGGCCATGGTGGCCGACCTTGCTCCAAGAGGACGATTAGGTGAGATAATGGGTTTTTATGGTGTATCAGTGATGTTTGCTACCGCTGTAGCACCTAGTTTAGGAGGTTTATTGACAGACTTACTTGATTTTTCTCGAACATTTTTAATTGCCTCATTGCTAGCATTTAGCTCAGTAATTCTCTCAACGCTGATAAAAGAACAAATAGTTCAAAGTGGTAGTTATAGCTATAAAACTAGCTTTAAAGATGCGATAACAAATAAAAATGTCATAACATCAAGTCTTGCTATATTCACGCTGACAATAACCTACGCTTCAATTGTCTCTTTTTTCCCAGTATATGCTCGGCTTTTTAATATCACCCCTACTGAAGTTGGGTTGTTCTTCACAGCATATGCAGTTGCAACGATATTCACTAGACCTACAATGGGAAGATTATCTGACAGATTTGGCAGAGCGCCGGTGATTTTGCCAACTATGTGCCTTGCAGCAATAGCAATTTTTCTAGTTTCTAAATTTAGCACTCTCAATGGGTTTTTCATTTCAGCTGTGTTATATGGCGTTGGTTTTGGCTCAGCTTTCTCTGCTCTTTCTGCCTTTGTAGTCGATACTATCGATCCAAAAAATAGAGGATCCGCCATGGGAATATTCACATCTTGCTTTGATCTTGGTATAGCAACTGGGTCAATTGGACTTGGAGTTGTAGGTCAATACTATGGCTATCAAGTACTATACGAAACCGCTTCTCTCATCTTAGTAATTGGTGTTGTATCATTTATAATATTTAGATATATTTGGAAGGATTAAATTGATAGAAAAATTTCTCTCTAACTTTAAAAGTTAAAATCATGGAGTAGATCAAAATTAAGGGCACATATAACTTAGTTATTAAATTAGATAAAAGCCAAAAATTAACAATCGGAAAACTTGGGACCTTCTTTTTCCCTAAGGGCTATTATGTTTATACTGGATCTGCTCTGAATAATCTAGATGCTAGAATAGCACACCATAAAAACGCAAACAAAAAACTGCGCTGGCATATCGACTACTTGTTAAGAAAGGCAAGGATTTTGAATGTGCTAACAATTAAAACTGAGCGAAAAGTAGAATGTCAACTCCATGGGGTGATAGAAAACTTGCCAAACGCCAAGATATTAATACCAAAGTTTGGTTCATCAGATTGCAAATGTAAAAGCCATCTAGTTTATTTTAAGAAACTCCATATCACAGAAACCCAGAAAAAAATAAATATTTTAGGATTTGCTAAAAACAAATAAATTTTCGTAACAAACCTTATATTCATTAAGCTACATTCAAAAAGATACTTTTAGAAAAAATTCAATGGTTTAAGGATTTTAATGAATTTGGAGATGGGATATTGGCTAGACTGCATACAAGAAGGAAAGGTGAACACGGCTCAAAGCATCCTGTCCGAGCTGCTCCCCCAAGTTGGGTGCAACAAGATTCAAGCGAACTTAAAGAACTAGTAGTGAGACTAGCAAAAGAAGGGTATTCTACTGCGACGATCGGTACAATCCTCCGAGATCAATATGGAGTTCCAAGTGTAAAGTTGGTTACAGGGGAAAAACTACTGGAAATTTTGAAAGAACACAATATAGCTCCCACACTTCCTGAAGATCTAATGAATGTGATAAAACAAGCCCTCAGAACTCGAAGACATATAGAAGTTCATAAGAAAGATATTAGCAACAAACGTAATCTAACTTTAGCAGAATCAAAAATTCACAGACTAGTAAAATACTACAAAAAGAAAGGTATTTTACCAGCTGACTGGACTTACGAACCTAAAAAAGCAGCTTTGCTTATAAAGTGATTTTGAAACGAAAAATAATAGAATGAGGCAAACCAACTAAGATGTCGGATTGCCTTCTGTTTCTTCTTTAACTTGCGGTGCTGGCTTCGGTTTTGCACCAACAGACAATAGAACACTGAATTTGTCAAAATGTTCTAGAAAAGATTCGTATTGAGGCGGTGCTGGTCTGTAATCTTGCCATTTCTCTAAGTATTGTTTAATTCTTTCAAGGACTTGCCTTCTTTCGACCTCTAAGGCAACTAACCTTGCTAAGAGCAATTCAAGGTTGTCTTTATCGCTGTAAAGCATATACAATAACCTCTGGTTATTTTTTACGGAGCATCGGCTATTTTTTTGATTCCACCATATTCTAGAACAACTGGATGGTGTGAGAACATTGCTACATGGCGTTGAATATCCACATATTCATCAGTGGCATCACATATGTAGACTCCAGTATGGACTGGTATTTGTTCAAGCAGTTCCTGCTTCTGTTTTTGCACTATTTTCACCCCTGTTTTTTTGGCGATTTCGTGTTGCTCATCTCATTTGTTTGTCCCAGCACACATTTGCCATTTATCATGATTTATCATGATAAATATGTATGATTTATATAAAAACTTTGCGCTTCCTTTTTATTTTATTTACTGTATTTATATTTTTAATAATATTTTATTACTGAAGGTAATTTCCAGCTAATGAAAGTTACTGTTCTTGTTCGCAGCAATTTAATAAATGCTATCAAATCCCAATTTTCAATGTTTGTTTGTTTTACTAAATGCCTGTTGATGGAATATAATACCTTGAGAAAGGCCTCATGACAAATGCAAAGTAAAGCGATCCAAGAATGACAAAAATTATTACAATTATTACTGGCAGCAGAAGCGCGAGTAAAGCTCTCCCCAAAGTAAGTTCATGAACAACTTTTACTGCAAATACTTCACAAATAAAAACCCATATTCCTCCAATGAAAGCGCCAATGATTGGAATTATCCCGAGTGCAGCTGGTGCATAGGCGAATCCCATCGCCCTCAAAAAACCTGTGAAATTAGCCTTGCCTCCTAGAAGCAGTGCAAAAAGATGAACTATTCCAGAAGAAATGAACCATCCGATTATTGCAAGAATTGGCACCACTGTTGCTAAGGCTGCGCCTGCTAGTCCCCCTCCCATCATGCCAAATGGCCCAAACATAGCCCCAGCAAACGTAAGCAAAAAGAAATACCCTATTCCTTGGCAAATCCCAGACAATAATACAACAAGAAAACTCTGCCCTAAAGCATTTGGATCATCGCGTATTTCAGCATAAACTGGTTGCTCCAACATTACTGCCCGCTTAATTCTTCCAAAAAGAGGGGGTCTAACTTGAGATTCCATCCAATCCCTATCAATAAGAATGCATTCAAATTATTAAATATGCCGAATCGGTTAATTTTCCAAGTTTTAACGCTAGATAATCAGAATGTTGCTATATCAAGGAATAGAAATAAGGGAGAAGTTGCTATCTCTTTTGATGCAATAAATTAAGATGTTCTAACTCTTAGAAAAGGCACTTAAGATAGTAAATTTCATATCTTCCAAAAGTTTTTGTAAAAGTCTTTCTAAATGAAATTTGTTGGTGGTACCCCTTTGGCTACTATTCAAACATGCGCACAAGCCGTTGCAAAAGTAATAAAGGATTTTATTATAAAAGGGTCTCCAATAAGAATAATTAGCCACTATGATGCTGACGGCCTTACATCAGCAGGTATTCTTGGAAAAGCACTGATGCGCGCTGGCGCTCGTTTTCATTTCTCAATAGTAGAACAATTAGAAAAAGAGCATATTGAAAGTTTTGCTCATGGGAAATATGAGCTATTTGTTTTTACCGACCTAGGTAGCGGTCAATTAGATATAATCCAAGAAAAAATATTGCCGAAAGCGAATGTCGTTGTAATTGATCACCACCGACCTTTAGATATTAACCACGAACGATTAGCTCACATTAATCCACATTTTTTTGGTTTTGATGGATCCAAAGAGGCAAGCGGTTCTAGCATGAGTTATCTTTGTGCTACTGCACTCGATTCAGCAAATAAAGATTTGGCAGATCTTGCAATTGTTGGAGCAGTTGGTGACCGCCAAGATTCAAGCGGAGCATTGCTTGGTTTAAATGCTCAAGTATTGAAGGAAGGAGAGGAAGCCAATGCGGTAAAAGCTGAGAAGGATTTAAGATTATTTGGTCGCCATACTCATCCTCTTCACCTGGCCTTAAGCTACACTATAGAACCCTATATCCCAGAAATTACTGGAAATGAATCAAAATGTGTACAATTTTTAACCGATCTAAAAATTTTATCTGCAGATAAATGGAATCGCCGACTAATCGATTTAAATCAAGAGGAAAAACAACGATTGATCACTAGCCTAATTCTAAAAATGATCGAAGGCGGTTCTCCATCTGAACTTGCTGAAGGGATTATAGGTGAAGTTTATACTCTATTAAAAGAAGAAGAAAATTCAGAGTTGCGTGATGCAAAAAGTTTCGCAACATTGTTAAATGCTTGCGGAAGAAATCATAGCCCGAGTGTTGGATTGGCAATATGTTTAGGCGATAGAACTGATGTAGTAGTTGAAGCTAAAAAGACTTTAAAAAATCACAGAATGAGACTCTCGAAGAGTCTAAATTGGGTATACCAAAATTCAGAGGCCATCCATAAGCTTCAATATGTCCAATATTTCCATGGTGAAAATCACATTGAAGAAAACCTAGTGGGCACAGTAACCTCAATGGCTATGAGCTCAAAAATATTAAATTCATATAAGCCTGTCGTAGCCTTTGCTTTTAGAGAGGATAAAAAAGTTAAGGTCTCAGCTAGGGCAACTAGAAAATTAGTTGAGAAAGGACTAAACTTAGCTGAGGCACTTCATAGTGCAGCTCATGCTGTGGGCGGAATAGGAGGCGGACACGATGTGGCTGCTGGTGCAACTATCCCAATTGGCTCAGAAAATCAGTTCATTAAACTTGTAGAAGAAAGCATTAAAAATCAGATGAGCGGCCATGGTTCTAGCTAAGGCATATATTCAGTGTAACTATAAACCTGGAGCTAAAGTCAATGCAATCGCAGCTGCTTTAGAAGTAGATAATAAAGCTGCTCCGCCGACTATTAAAGTAAAAAGTTATTCTGAAAAAAATATACTTTATAATGAGATCGAAACTATTGATAAATTAGAGACATTTTTATCAACTATTGATGATTTATTGTTCTCGATATTAATTGCTGAAAGTTCACTCTCGTTGGAGGATGAAGGTGGAGGAACAAAGGTTTAATTTAAAAGCTAGCTTTACATTCAGCGATAATGTTGAAAAAGCAAGCCAAATTCTAAAAGAATTTTTTGTACGAGCAAATAAAGAGATCCTTCTTAAAGGCGTCCCTAAAGGTAAGGAAGAAGAAGCTGCAAAAATTAAAGCCTGGGAGCTAAAAGGAAACCAACTTGAAGTTAACATAGAATCTGGAAGATATGTTAGAGCACATGTGGCTGTATTAAGGATTGGGAAAATATTAGCTGAAACTCTTGGTAAAAATTATAAAGTGGGGCTTCGCAGCATCAATGTAAAAGATTTTTTTATAAACTTATCAACAACTCAAGCACTTCCAAAAGAAATTGTCGAAAGAGTTAAATCTCTTCCTAAAATCCAAGATGTTAAAGCTGAAGCGAACATTCTCAACCTCTTGCTTAAGCCCTTAACAGAAAGTGAGCTTAAGAGGAATATCCCCGATAGAATTATCAGTTTGGCTGAAAAAATTATAGAAGATGGCCTGAAGAAGCCGACCATTATTCCTAAAATGCCGATTTTAAAGAAAAGCCCTCCCAAGCCAATAAAATTCTCAGAAGATCCTTTGAAAGTAGCTCTTCAACTTGGTTGGATAAAAGAGTTCCCGGGCAGAGGACAGTACATTTACACAGCCCCATATGCAAAATTGTTCGAAATAATTAAAGAAACATTGCTCAAAGAAATCGCTCGTAAATTGGGTTTTCAACCTTTTTTACTGCCAAAATTAATTCCGCTTGAAGTAATGAAGAGAATGCCCGGCTATCTAGATGAGATACCAGAGGGCATGTACTACGTATGCCCACCACCCAGAGATCCAGGGGCTTTCACTCGTTTTAAGGATCAATTTAAGATTACAAAAGATATTCCTAAAAAAGAATTGAAAAAGGTAATTAAAGATCCGGAATATGTTTTAGCACCAGCTCAGTGCGAACCATTCTGGCAGTTTTATAGCCATGAAATTGTTCGAGTTGAAGAACTTCCATTTAAACTCTATGACTCTTCAGGTTGGACATACAGATGGGAAGGCGGTGGAGTTGAAGGGCTTGTACGCCTTCAAGAGTTTATGCGCATCGAATTAACATATCTCGGCACACCTGAGCAGGTTGTTGATATCAGAGACAGTATAATGAACGAATGCGTGCGTGTAGCCGACAAAATACTTGGCCTAGAATGGAAAATAACTGCTGCAACACCATTTTACATGAAAGGCGGCGAAATCGCCGTTGATATAACTGACAGCAAGAACGTGGCTGCTTATGATATTGAAATATTTTTACCATATCGCGGGCCTAGGGAAAGCGCCGAGTGGCTAGAAATTGCTGGCTGCTTTGTACACAAAACTAAGTTCGTTGATAGCTTCAAAATTCGCGAGATTAAAGGGAGAGATATATGGACAGGATGCACTGGGCTTGGCATTTCAAGGTGGGTTGCAGCATTTCTCGCAGAGCATGGATTTAATTCTAAAGACTGGCCAAAAGAAATACGCGAACAAGCTGAGCCTTTACCAGAAGTTCCTAAAACCTTAGAGTGGCCGGCGGTTAAGAAAAAAGAGTAATTAATTAAACCTATTTTGATTTTTAAATGGCTTTTTAGCTCAGCTTTAGAAAAAATACTCGATTCTATTTCGAATATTTTATTATCCCCATTATGAGACAAATAATAGAGTCCGTATGGAAGAGATAATTTATGAGGATAACATCTCACCAGAAGTCTATCGCGTGCTTTTCATTCCTATTGCGATTTTCTACGCATCTATCATGCTTTTACTTACTGTAGTTAACTATTACTTCTCAAAAATTTTACCAAATTTTATGTTGGTAATTCTTTGGTTTTTCTCGCTGAGTTTTTTAGCAGCTTATGAGTTTTTACTCCGAACCACAAAGTATTTGATAACACAAACTGGGATAGTAATTAAATATCCCCTCGTTGAACCAAAGATAATTCCTTTTTTAAATATCAAAAACATCAAGGTTGAGAAGATTGAAGAGGCATACAAGCCATGGCACGTCAAAATTTTTAAACTGTTCATCGGTACTAAACATTTTTTAACTAAAACAGCCGTGGTTGTAGATATAACTGACATTAAGTGGAGTAGTTTAGCTTTAAATCCGAATTCAATTCTTTTGACACCATCTAACCCGTATAAATTCGCTGAAATTGCACAAAGTTATGTATTGAAAAAGCAATTAGTACAATTGTAACAAAATTATCAAAAAAGCTTTTAAAGTACCCCCTACCAAAGTAAGAGCCCTATAGTAATATCTTTCTAGAAGCGTGGTTTAATGCCTAAACCCATTAAAGCAAAAGATGTGTGGCGCACAAAATCATGGTACACTATATTGGCGCCTAAAATGTTTGGTCAAGCAGAGATAGGTGAGACCCCAGCTGATGATCCAAATAAATTGATTGGAAGAACAATTGAAAGCACTCTAAAAGATTTAACGGGCGATTTTACTAAACAAAATATCAAATTGATGTTTCAAGTTAATAACATTGAAGGTGCGACTGCTCATACGAAGTTTATCGGCCACAAATTGGCTCGAGACTACATTAGAAGTCAAGTTAGAAGGGGTTCAAGCAGAGTTGATGCTATAGTTGATGTAACGACTAAAGATGGATACAAGCTTAGAATTAAAGGCGTAGCTTTTTCAGCGCATCGCGCGAATACTTCTCAAGAAGATTCTATTAGAGTGACGATGATTAATGTAATTGAAAAAGCATCCAGCGAAAAAAATTACGAACAACTTATACAAGAAATTGTCCTCGGAAAACTATCCGAAGATATCCGCAGACAAGTCAAACTTATTTTCCCGCTCCGTCGGATTGAAATACGCAAAACTGAACTTTTAGCTGAGCCTCTAACATAATCTTGGAGCGTTGAATTTGCTCAAGCGGCTTTTCGGCTGCTATAAACCAATTATTGGCGTAGTCCACTTACTTCCCCTACCAGGTGCCCCTAAATTTAAAAATAATTTTGATGAAGTTATAACACGAGCTAAACAAGATGCTATTGCCCTTGAGAATGGCGGGGTTAATGGGATAATAGTGGAAAACTACGGCGATATACCCTTCAAGCCAGAAGTTGGATTAGAAACTGTTGCAGCGATGACATATGTAGCCGGAGAAGTTACAAAAGTGATAAAATTGCCGTTTGGCATTAATGTGCTTAGGAATGATGCAAAGGCAGCATTAGCCATAGCAACAGCTGTTGGAGCGAAATTCATTCGGATTAATGTTCATACAGATGCAATGGTGACAGATCAGGGCTTAATTGAGGGAAAAGCCCATGAAACTCTGCGCTATCGAAGAACATTGAATGAAAACATCAATATTTTTGCTGATATATTTGTTAAACACGCTGCACCAGCCTATCTGCGACCAATAGAAACTGTAGCTTACGATACAGCTTATCGTGGCTTAGCTGATGCATTAATAGTCACTGGAAGCAGTACTGGTAAACCACCTCTTCTTGAAGATGTAGTTAAAGTTAAAAAAGCAGTTCCAGACAAACCAGTTATAGCCGGAAGCGGTATTTCAGAAAAAAATGTCAAAAAAATTTTAGAAAATGCTGATGGCGCTATAGTTGGCACTTCATTTAAATTCAATGCTATAACTAAGAATCCCGTAGATGAAAAAAGAGTGAAAAAGCTCGTTAAGATGGTTAAACAATTAAGGTAAAATAAAATGATTAGTATCGCAACATATGTAGTAGCTGCGATTTGTATCATATTGAGTGTTGTTGCTTACAAAGTAAGAGCTTTTAATGCAAGTGGAACAGTCGCTGCGATGATTACTGGACTAATAATAATTTTTTTTGATTATAAATTGTTCATGATTCTGCTTTTGTTTGTTTTCTTAGGAGTTGGTTCAACAAAATTTAGGTATAGTTATAAGGAATCGCTTGGTGTAGCTGAAAAAAATAAAGGAGCGCGGGATGCTAATAACGTGTTTGCTAATGGTATCATTTCAGTTCTAGTTGTAATTTTTGGGTTTGCTAAATTCCCGGGTGAATTTGTAATTGCTGGCTATATCGGCGCTATTTCAGCAGCTACAGCTGACACGCTTGCGAGTGAGGTGGGGGTTCTAGCTAAAGAATGGCCTAGACTAATTACCAAACCTTCTAAGAAAGTTCCTCCTGGGACAAATGGCGCAGTTACAATGCTTGGAACAAGTGCTGCTCTGATTGGAACAATACTAATTGGAGTTCTTGCCGGAATTATAAACAACGATATACCGCTTTTAAAAATCCTGATCATTTCAATTATTGCTGGAATGTTCGGATGTATAATAGATAGTGTGATTGGAGCTATCTGGGAAGACAAGGGCCATCTAACTAAAAACCAAGTAAATATAATTGCAACACTTACTGGAGCTTTAATTGCTATCGCTATACTTCTCGTGTGATGAAATGAAGTTAATACTTATAATCGGAGATGGTATGTCCGACCGACCTGCCAAGGAGCTTGGCGGAAAAACACCCCTTCAAGTAGCTAATATACCAAATATGAATGAAGTTGCTCGCAAAGGGATTTGTGGTTTAATTGATCCAAT
>JACRDV010000021.1 GCA_024860865.1 Methanobacteriota archaeon
ATCAAAAGGTTGCGTTGGATTTTGCCGCGCAATCCATCCCAAATGTGCTCGTATTCTACCTCATGATGAGCCAGTATATTTTCTATTGCTTTTTCTACATTTGACCAATCTTTGACATTTCTCGTTATATACCAAAGCTCATGGCATAGTTGTTGGGTAAAGTATGGATGCCCTCGAGTAAATTCAAGTATCTTATCTATCACTGTCTTCACAATATTACCCTTGCTTTCTCTAAATTTTTGGGTAATAAATTCTTTGAAATCGTCATAGGGGATATTACCGAGTTCCATTGGTCGCGCAAATTTAAAGAGCGGTCGACTTTCCTCAGAGAAAATTTGATACAAAAGGTGACGCTTGCTGCCGGCGAAAATATATGCAACGTGCTTATGGCGTTCAAATCTTGACTTCATTAGTTTTTCGATCTTCACTCCGTCTAGGAGTGCTATCTCTTGGAATTCATCGAATGCTACAACTATTCTCTTGCCTTTTTTTTCTGCTACTCTTTCAGGAAAATCTAAAACCTCCTCAAGGCTTTGAATTGAAATCTCTCTTGCTATCTGAAGCTTGATCTCGCCCTCAGGTGTGAACACAATACTCGGCCCTAGTTCTTTTAGAAATTCCAACAAACTTTTTATCTTTTCAAGCTTTGTATAAGTAGCTGCAACAACTTGCTCTACGGTTTTCCTTGCAAATGTTTCTTTGGAATCTACCCCATAGAGTTTCACGCAAACAGTGACAGCTTTTCCCTTTAATCGCCTAAAAAGTTCCATTAACAGAGAAGTTTTTCCGAGTCGCCTTGGGGAATATAAAACTATACTTTTCCCTGATAAGACTTCTCTTTCTAGCTCTAGTAGCTCTGTTTTTCGATTAGTAAAATCTTCCCCGGTGACTTCAACTCCGTATTTGAATGGATTCTCCAAAATAATCACCTTACTTATACCTTTATGTTAATTAACGTTTAAAAAAAATTAATTATACTTTTTTGTTAATTAACTTTAAGGTATACATAAATTTATTGAACCTTAAGGGTTAAAACTTCTCGCTCTCTTCATAAGCCATTTACCTGATAGGAAAGACCCAATCATGGCTTTCACATATCTTAACAGCTTACCAGAGTCTAGTAAAACGAAAAAAAGGTTTAACTAAAGACATAAAAGCCAAAAAATAAAGGGAAAGCGAGTTCCAATAATTGTGACGTTAAGATAGTGACTTCTGAGGAGGAAATCATGAATTTGCTAAGCTTGGATGCGATTGCCAACCTATTGGAAATGACAAGTGGTTGATGAAAAAGAATTTATAATATAAGGTTCGTTAAAAAATAAATAGGGAGAGGTGCAAGAACCCGTAAGATGTGACGGGAGGGCAGAAAAATGGTTGAAGAAAAATTAGAAGATATTAAATTGCTTTTTGAGATAAATGAGAAGAATGAGGAGTGGCTTAACACCCATTACAAAGAATTTGAACAGAAACATGGAAGCAAGTTCCTCGCCATCAAAGACCAACGTGTCTTAGCTGTAGAGGATAAAATCGAAAAGCTATTGGATTTTCTTGAAAAGAAAGGCGTTGACATTAATCAAGTTTTCATTACTTCCATTCCACCAAAGGGCGTAGCCTCAATTTTGTAGTGGGGAGTTGTACTGAAAATCCCCTTGAAGATACGTATGCGCTTCAATCAACCTATGCCATTTGCCTTTATTAGCATAAGAACTCTGAGATATCGTATTCGTCCAATGCCACTTTGGGTTTTAGTAGATACCGGTAGTCCTTGGACATCGATAACTCCATATGATGCAATGATGCTAAAAATTCAAGAGCCATTAAAAAGAGCAACAGACTATCCTGAAATTTTATTTGCAGGTCAAAAATTTTGGAGATTACTATTGACTGATGTAAGTTTGCGGTTGAAGGATGAAACGGAAAATGTGGTAGCTTTCGATTTACCCTCTATCACTATTCTGAAGCCCACGAAAAAAATTTCTTCAGAAGAGTTTAAAGGGATACCTAGTGTTTTGGGGATCGATTTTATGAGTATGAAAGAGCTTTATTTGCACTTCAACCCAAATAAGGGTGAGGCATTTCTTGGCAAAATTGACCTTTAAGGTCCATTAAATAAATATTTATCGCTTTTTGAAAATTTTAAATATTGTTTTAAAAAATAACAAAAAATTTAAATAAAAGTAAAATTATCTCAGTTTAAGAAAAATTCTTTTTATGAATAACATCGGTTAAAGGTGAAAGGAAAAGAAGAAGAAAAATTATTGGAAGGGCTAACGGCAAATTTTTAAACACAAATATTTAATGATGAACTATGATAAGAGCTGTTCTTTTGATTATAGGGGATGTGCAAGCAGCAGGCTATAGAGCATTTATAATGAAAGCTGCTCAAAAGTTTAGTTTAGAAGGTAATGCTGAAAACTTGCCGGACGGCAGAGTAAGGGCGATTTGCGAAGCAGAGAAAGAGCTCATTGATAAATTTATAGATTCAATAAAAATTAAGGATGAAATGGTAAATGTAGAATCGATTGAAATAAAATATGAAGCTCCCACTGGTGAGTTTAAGGGAAAAGGATTTACCGTAAAAGTTCCCGACTTCGGGTATGAGCTTTTCCAAGGTTTTGCAACTGCAGACAAATATTTCAAGACAATGTTCAAAAAACAAGATCAAACAATCGAAGAGATAAAGGTCTTTAGAAAAGAATCTTTAGAAAAACAAGATCAAACAATTGGAGAGATAAAGGCTCTGAGGCTTGATTTAAAATCTTACATAGAAGAGAAGTTTGCAAAAATTGAGCATGAAATAG
>JACRDV010000128.1 GCA_024860865.1 Methanobacteriota archaeon
CGAGTAGAATTTCCATTCATTAAAGAAAAGGCTAATGTAGTAGATTATATTCTGAGACCATTTGCAAAAATTGTTTTGAATAGAGACATTCCAGAATGGTTCTATGTTGATTCAGGCGCTGATATAACTCTAATTCCAAGAAGAGGAAATAAAAGAGATTAGAGGAATAGGAGATAGCAAAGTTCCTTATGTGGTTCGAAAGGTTATTATGAAGATTGGAGAAAAGGAGTTTGAAGCAAGAGTCGCTTGGAGTTTGATATAATATTTTCCTCTTGTCCTTGGTGGACTAGATATATTCGATAAGTTCGATATCCTCTTTAAAGAAAGGGAAGAAAAAGTCGTTTTTATGGATTAATATTCAAGTCAACAGCTCGAATGCATTTTTTTGAAAACAAGGGATTTATTCTGAATTCAATTTTGATTCTAAATGTAATACTGCGCTTCCTTGAGCTTGATTAAAAAACTTTTAAAGTTTTTAAGGAGATAAAATGACTAAAATTATCGAAATTTCAACTAAAAGTGAATTTGAATTGGTTAACATAACAGACCAAATTGAAAAGATTGTAAGAGAAGCTAAAGTTTCAGATGGGGTAGCTGTTGTATTTACAAAACATACCACTGGTGCTGTAATTATCAACGAAAATGAAGCAGGATTGCTCGAAGATATCGAAAATTTGCTTAAAAAATTGGTTCCAAAAGGAGTAGGCTACAAACATGATAGAATTGATGTAAATGCTCATTCCCATTTAAAAGGGATTTTACTCGGATCCAGCCAAAATATACCTATTGCTCATGGCGAACTGCAGCTAGGGACTTGGCAGCGAGTATTTTTTGTGGAACTTGATGGTCCAAGGCAGAGAAATGTTCTGATTACAGTTATAGGCAAGTGACCTCCTTCCAACGCTAAATAAAGGATTGGGCATCCACCACTTTATGCAACTTTTTTCTTTTTTAACTGCTCTATCAACTTTTCTTTCTTTTTGGGATTGTGAATCCAAACCTTGACTTCTCTCCAAACATCTGGGCAGTCTGCTTTCTCTTTGCCCATAATTTCACGGATTTTTTTATCCAGCACTTTCCTATTTTCTTTTGTATTTTTTATTCCTACACTTTTAAGAATGTCCGAAAGGTGCCTGGTATAGCAGGACATAAGAAATTCCTCCTCTTGAATTCTCTAAAAATTATATTTTTTAAACCTCAGATTTCCCTAAATTTTTTTATTTGTTCATAAATTTCTTGCGTGTAGAATGTAAATGCAGAACCAACGCATATTAAAACCATTGAAATGTAAAATACCATCAAATGAATTGTAGCAGTTCTTAGGGCAACAAAATTTAGTATGAAAACTATTATACCTAAGTGAATCATAGAAGAACCTATTTGGGTAAGATAACCTCTTTTTTCGTATTTTAATTCAAATTTAAGCAGAGTAAGGATTAAAACTGCAGTTTGGATTGGCAACATGATAACCAATAGGACTAGAAGTCCTTCTACATATGTAAATAAGATTGAAATTATTCCAAAGATTCCAATTAATACCAGAGCAGTTATATTAAGGATATTTCTCGGAAAAACTCGTTTGGGAATGCATAAGCTTAGAAGAATTAAAAGTGCTACTACAATAGGTGTTGCAATTTTATTCATAGTTGAAACATAATTAGAATACTCTTTTGAATATTCCCAGTTAGGAATGTTCTTTGCGCTCTCGTATGCGTAGATTATTCCAAAAAGGCATGCGAAACCGAGAATTGCTAACACAATTACTGTGCCTATTACAATTATAAAATCATAGTTTCTCATGTAAATTACCTGTATGCATGTGCTCCCACACCAAGATAAGTTACAAGGTAAGTGAAAATTAAAGTTATAAAACAAATAATTCCTAGGTATGCAGTTAAATTCCAAATTTTCTTTTCTCTGACATATATTCGCAAGTGCAAAAAAGAGGTGTACAGGATCCACATCAAGATTGATGCATTAATTTTTGGTGCCCACCACCAAGGCTCATTTTGCCAAGCTACAACTGCCCAAGGATATCCTATAAGTATTCCAAATGTTAACGGCAAATAGCCAATTTTTGTGATAGAGTATGCTAGATTTTCATAAGTATCATCTTTTTTCAGCAACATGAATATGCATGCAAGAAATGTAACAGTAAATGCAGCATAAGAAAAGAATAGAAGAGGCGGATGTATCCACATATAGCTTGTATTGTAATAATAGACCATTCTACCATACATTGATTCGAACAATTGTGCTAACACATACCAGTGAGCTAATTGGCCAGTTTTGAGTGCTGCTAAAGCAGAATTCCAAAGCGAAATTTCTTCATGGAATTGGCTTAAAGGAGATTTAAATGGATTTGAGAAGAAAAAACAAACAAATACGTATACTCCAAAGATTAGATTTAAAGAAACATTAAACTCTCTCATTTCTCTTTTGGATTTCCAAATCAATATCATAATAATTGCAAAGCAAAACATCCAAAAGTAAAGTTTTTCTTCGTTTATCCAAAGCGGGATCCAATATTTTCCAACTATTTCATTTGAAAAAGGATCCTGAAGATCAATAGTTTGATGAATTTTAATGTGAAAATAAATTAAGAGAATGAAACCAATTGTAAGGAGAAAAACACACGCCAAACTGATAAGAAAAGACATTTTTTCATACCTTTCTTCTTTCTTGTAAAGGTAGAGCACTGACAGCACACAAGAGATCAGAGCCAGTAGAAATACCGTTGTAAATAGTGGTTCTCCGAGGAACTGAACAGTATTTCTAGCAGACAAATAAGCAGAAAAGTCCATATGTTCTAATTAAGCTTGTATTTAATAATTTAATTGTTAAAAAATTATCTCTTAAACTGCATTAGTATTAAGGAAGTGAGTTTATGGAAATAAAAACTGTGAAAATTGATGCGCCTAAAGATTGCAATACCATAATTGGTATGGCGCATTTCATAAAATCAGTGGAGGACTTATACGAAGCATTAGTAAATTCTGTTCCAAACATTAAATTCGGTATTGCCTTTTGTGAATCCAGCGGACCATGTCTTGTCAGACATGTTGGAAATGACAACGAACTTGAAAAAGCTGCAGCTGTAAATGCTTTCGAAATCGCAGCAGGTCACAGTTTTATAATTTTCATTAGAAATGCCTATCCTATCAATATTTTGAATGCAATAAAAATGGTTCCAGAAGTTTGTTCAATCTATTGCGCAACTAGTAATCCAGTTCAGGTAATTGTTGCTGAAGCTGAACTGGGCAACAGCATATTAGGAGTTATTGATGGTTTAAAATCCAAAGGGATAGAAAAAGACGCAGACATTAAAGAAAGGAAGGAATTTCTTAGAAAAATTGGTTACAAACTCTAGTAAATCAAACTCAAAACAAAAATAGCTTAAAATTAATTTGTCAACGTTGTAACAAAATTCAACTACTTACATTTTTAAAAGCTAGAGAAGTTTTAAACCAAATGATACAACAAACAAATTTGCTATTAAAATAACAAACCAATAAATGGAAATGAGGAACAACAGTTGAAAACAATTCGCGATCCAATACACGGTGACATAAGAGTTACAGAACTTGAACTTGAATTAGTAGATACCCGTTCACTTCAAAAACTTAGAAGAGTCAAACAGTTGGGAACAACCCACCTTGCATATCCAGGGGCTAACCACACAAGATTTGAACACTCCATTGGAGCTGCACACTTAGCTTTTCTCATCGCGCAAAATTTGAAGTTAAATGAACAAGAAACAAATGAAGTGTGTGTAGCTGCTTTATTGCATGACATAGGTCATGGGCCACTTTCTCATTCAACTGAAGAAGTGCTTGAGAAGTATACTGGCTATAAACATGAAGACTATACTCAAAAATTAATTAAAGAATCTGAATTGTCGGACATTCTAAGGGAGTATGGTATTGATCCAAATACAATCATCAAACTAATTATGGGAGAGGACAAAACTTATCGTGGAAGAATAATTACAAGTGAAATTGATGTTGATAGAATGGATTATCTTGTGAGAGATGCTCACTATACTGGAGTCGCATATGGAGTTATTGATTTAGAAAGATTAATTCATACACTTGAGATTAAAAATAATTCATTAGTTGTTACAGAGAGGGGTCTTCATGCAGCCGAAGCTCTGCTAGTTGCCAGATTTTTAATGGGTCCAACAGTTTACAACCATCACGTAAAGCGAATCGCGGATTCAATGTTGTTGAGAGCAATAGACCGAGCGATTGAAGAAAAATTAATCGACCCAAAAGAATTGCACACAATGGATGACATCGAATTTTTCAGTGCCCTAAGAGATTCAACTGGTTATGTTAATGATATAGTAAATCGTATCGACAATCGCCGATTATTTAAAAAAGCTCTTATAAAAGGCTACAATGAGTTGTCTGAGCGCACTCAACAAAAATTGCTTGAGTTGAAGGAAAATTGGAGAACATTACAAAAAATTGAAAATGAATTGGCTGAGAGTGTTAAATTGAATCCAGGCTATGTTTTAATTGATATTCCACGGAAACCATATTTTGAAGAAGCTAGCGCTTTGATAGCTATCGATGATAGAGTTGTCTCACTAAATGAAGTTTCGCCATTGGTTAGTGTTTTAATTAATGCTCAACAACTTCAATGGACTATTGGGATTTATTCGCCAAAGGAGAAAGTTGATCATGTTAAAATCATCGCTGAAAAATTTTTGTCATCAGTTTAATCCTTTAATCTTTTGTATTTGATTCAAGACTCATTATGCTAGATTTTTCTATTTGATTTTTTAGTTTCTTGCGATAGTAAACTCTATGGCCCCTTCGTTCTTTTTCAACTTCATTTGCTTCAGCCAGTTCATTGAGCAATGATGAAACATAACTTCTCTCTTTGCCAATTTTATTTGCAATTTCTTCTGCAGATGCTTCAGAAAAAACTGTTTCTAACTGTTGAATAATTTCATAATGTGCACTGGTTAATTGAATTTCTTTTCTCATTGATTGATTCAAAATATTTGTCGCTTCTTTAAGTTGTGTTTCAACATCAGCTAAAACTTTAATCGCTTCAACTTTTTGTTCAATGTTATCTAATTTTTTAGAGGAATCAAGTAGTGCTGCAAGTTTTTGATTGATATCGATCAATTGGTTGCAAACATTTTGCAAAGTGGAATTTTGAGTTTGAAGTTGTTCAATTATTTCCACGTGATCTTCCTTTCCAATCCAACGAGCAAACCAACCCATAAGTGTCACCAACAGTTCATAAACTGTTTTTCAACTGTTAATGAGTGGCCAACAGTTGTCCAACTGTTGGATGCATACTTAATTTCAAGCCCTAATATTTAAGCTTAAGTCAGACAAACGACGGACAAGGTTCCATTTCTGTTGAAAACAGTTTATATGTTCCAGTGGAAGAAAAGGGGTTGTCTGCTAATTGTCTGACGTTAAAGCTTTATGCTTTGATGAAGTAATGCTTAGGTAAAGATACCACTCCCCGTGTCCGAAGGATATAAAATGCTTCCTGAAACATTGCCAATTGATAAAGAAGACCAAATTATGAGAAACATTACTAATTTAACAAAAACTCAGCTTCGCATACTTGAAAGTCATTTCGTTTTTACCATGGAAAATGGCCCACCGAGAACGGATAAAGACTGGGCTAAAATTGCAGAGCGTGCAGGAATTTCAAGTAAAAACCTGAAGTTTAAAGCGAATGCTGCACGAAATCGCTTTACTCGAGCAAAAAAGAACCTCGAAATGTGTTTTAATACAATTGTTTTAGCAAGTGCATTTAACATCTGTAACCCCCAGATGGATCTACAATCTGCTGTAGATCGATTGCTAAAAGAAATACCTTCATTTGAAAATAAATTGCTGGGGTTTATGGATAAAAAGTGAATATAATCTTTTTCGTTTTCTATGATAAGTTAAAAAAATAAATGAAATTTTTTAATTTATTTTCTGAACATATTCATTTATTTCTTGTTTCAGCTTAACTATATAAATTGGGTTCAATATTATCTTGGCTGAGGAAAATGTCATTAATTGTTGCAATTACAGGAGCAAGTGGAGTTATTTATGGCATTCGATTACTTGAAGTCTTAAACCAAAAGAGAATTGAAACTCATTTGATAGTTTCTAATATAGCTTCAAAATTAATCGAATATGAAACTGGAAAAACTATTTCTAAAATTAAAAAATTAGCAAGTAAAATTTACGATGTAAATGATCTGGCTGCTCTGCCTTCGACCGGCTCATTTAAAGTTGATGGAATGGTAATTATTCCCTGTAGTTTTAAAACATTATCTGCAATTGCACATGGTTATGCCGATAATTTAATTACAAGAGCAGCAGATGTTATGCTTAAACAAAGCAGGCCTCTAATTTTAGTTCCAAGAGAAACACCATTAAATTTAATCCATTTAGAAAATCTTGTCCAAGCAAAAAAAGCCGGTGCAATTATTTTGCCAGCTATGCCAGCATTTTATTTCAGACCTAAGTCAATTGATGCTATGGTCGATTTTATAGTTGGAAAAGTGCTTGAAATATTAAATATTCCACATGATCTTTATCAACCGTGGAGAGGAAAAATTGAGCATAAGGACATTTCTCCGGGAGCTTGAAGCTCAGAATCAATTAATTAAAATTAAAAAGCAGGTTTCAACTGAATTTGAAATTTCTGCAGTTATGAAAAAGTTAGATGGCGGGTCGGCCGTATTTTTTGAGAATGTAGAAGGCTATTCTATCCCGATTGTAGGTGGAATATGCGGAACTCGTGATCGGATTGCCTTTAGCCTTAAAACAAAATCATCTGAGCTTTTGCACAAGTTGCTGGATGCTGTCGAGCACAGAAACCCAGTTAGAATAGTTGAAAAAGCCCCAGCTCAAGAGATTATCGAGAAAGAAATTGATTTGTTGAAACAATTACCAATTTTGACATATTGTGAGAAGGATGGTGGACCGTACATTACTGCTGGAATAGTGGTTGCTAAAGACCCTTTAACTGGAATTAGAAACGTTTCAATTCATAGGCTTATGGTAATAGGAAGAAATAAACTTGCGATTAGAATTGTGGAAGGAAGGCATTTAGATCAATATTACAAAATTGCTGAAGGTTTAAATAAACCACTTGAAGTTGGAATTGCTATTGGATTGCATCCAGTTCTTTTGATGGCATCATCGTCTTCGGTTCCATTATACGTTGATGAATTTGAAGTTGCAAGTGCATTAGCTGGAGAATCAATTGAGTTAGTTAAGTGCAAAACTGTTGATGTTGAAGTTCCTGCCCAAGCTGAAATTATTATTGAAGGAAAAATTTTGCCACATATTAGAGCAAAAGAAGGACCATTTGTTGATATTCTTGGTGCATACGATATTGTCAGAGAACAACCAGTAGTTGAAGTTACTTGCCTCACTCATCGAAATAACCCAATTTATCAATCAATTCTGCCAGGTGGTTACGAGCATATGCTATTGATGGGGCTACCACAAGAGCCTAGAATATTCAAAGTAGTACAAAATACAGTTCCTTCAATTCAAAATGTCTATCTCACGCCTGGTGGCTGCCATTGGCTCCATGGTGTAATTTCGATCAAAAAACGTACCGAGGGAGATGCTAAGAATGCAATAATCGCAGCACTAGCAGCGCACCCGAGTTTAAAGCATGTGATAATTGTCGATGATGATATCGACATTTTTAATTCACAGCAAGTTGAATATGCTATTGCTACTCGAGTACAAGCTGATCGGGATGTTGTGATAGTTACTAATGTGAGAGGATCAAGTTTAGATCCATCTGCAAATCAAGAGCAGGGTGCTTTGACGTCTAAAGTTGGAATTGATGCAACTAAAAGTTTGATGAAACAAAGAGAACTATTTGAATTAGCAAAAATTCCTAATGAAAATCAAATTGACCTTAAAAAATATTTGGAGTGAAACAATTATTGTATCTATCAAAAGAAGAAGAAAAAATTCTATCAGGTGAAGCAGGCGAAGTTTTTCAAAAAGCTATGGAAATTTTAGTTGCACTCGGAGAAATTTATCAAGCTGATAAATTAATTCCGATCAAAAGTACTCAAATTAGTGGTGTCAGTTATAAAACTATTAGTGATGCTGGCCTTGAATTTTTAGAAGAATTTGCTCAAAAAAATGCTCAAGCAAAAGTTTATTCAACTCTTAATCCAGCTGGTATGGATTTAGCTCGTTGGACTGAATTAAAAATTCCAAAAAGTTTTGCAGAAAAACAACTTCGAATTATTAGAGCTTATGAAAAAATTGGAATAAAACCAACTTGCACATGCACACCATATCTAGTTGAAAATATTCCCGAGCTTAATGATCACATAGCTTGGGCAGAGTCTTCAGCCGTAGTATTTGCAAATTCAGTGCTTGGAGCAAGAACAAACAGAGAAGGGGGACCAAGTGCGCTTGCTGCTGCGATGATTGGCAAAACTCCTAATTATGGATACCATTTGGCCGAAAACAGACAAGGAACAATATTAGTGGAAATGAAGGAAACAATTGACCCTGAGCAATCAATTGTAGGTGCAATTGGATATTTTGTTGGAGAAATGTGTATGGATC
Source organism: Methanobacteriota archaeon (assembly GCA_024860865.1). Lineage (GTDB taxonomy): Archaea > JACRDV01 > JACRDV01 > JACRDV01 > JACRDV01 > JACRDV01. Next base: position 8,577 of record JACRDV010000128.1, read on the forward strand.
GAGTCCCTGTATTTACCGGTATGAAATACTTGACCTGGGACCATCATAAAGCATTAGGCGCTGCACTTGCAGCCGGGGGAGCTATTGCGCTTTACCATGTACTCGGTGAAACACCGGAAGCTAAATTAGAGAAAAAAATCTTTAAAGAGAAACAAATCGAGCGAATTACAGTTAGTAAAGCTGAAATAGATAAAACATACGAAAAATTAACTTCTTCTAGACCAAAGAATATTGATCTAGTAGCAATCGGTTGTCCTCACTGCTCGGCAAAAGAACTAAGTGCTGTTGCAAACGAACTGAGGGGAAAGCGCGTGAAAACTCAACTTTGGGTTTGCACTTCAAGAGCCATAAAA
>JACRDV010000129.1 GCA_024860865.1 Methanobacteriota archaeon
CATTGGCAGTTCAAATAATGAAAAAAAATAAAGCGACTCAAATAGGATTACAGCGAAAATTATGCGCCAAAGGGGCATATTTTACGAGTAAAACCAATATTTTTTTTATAACTTTTTAGGTTTTTATATAAAACCCAGGAGGAATAGGTAATGATATTTAAGGCAAGAAAAAATTAAAGGCCAGAAACCTTAGACGAGTTCTTCAATTATGCCGCTGGTCTGACCAACAGAGTTTTTACATTGGTTTTTGAACTAATCGTATTTCGCGATTTCATCGGCGCGATAAAAAAGGTTGTTGAAACCTGCTGAGATTCCCATTTTACTTGAGGTGAAAATTTAAGGAAAAAAAAAGGTGAATTCTGAGGCAAAAAATATATATTTTATCTTATATTTATATTTTATTTTATATAATGAAATTTATAATAATATCGTATTCCGATATCAATAACCGATATTATATTTAGAGGACCGATATAATGATTAGAGACTTCTTTATTGGATTTATAAAAATTCATATCCTTTACCATGCTAGTGAGAATGCTATTTGTGGAATTGAAATGATAAAAGAACTTAAAAGGCATGGCTATCCTATAGGTCCTGGGACAATTTATCCTACTCTGCATTCCTTAGAAATAAGAGGCTACTTGAAAAGCAAAGAAGTTGTGATTAATGGCAAAAGGAGAAAATACTATGAAATAACTGGAAAAGGATTCAAGATGTTGGAAAAATCCAAAGAGAAGATAGGAGAACTTGTGGAGGAGGTATTATAACGATAAAGCTTAGACCCCTTTGAAGTCGTTAAACTTTCTTGTTATTAATCATAGCTTCTTTCTTCTCTTACAATTCTTCCATCTTGAAGGTAAATTATCCTCTCCGTTAGTTCACTGACTCTTGGGTCGTGAGTAACTATTACTACAGTTACATTTTCTTCTTCGTTAAGTTTTTTCATTAATAAAATTATTTCTCTACCAGTTTTGGAGTCTAATTCTCCAGTTGGCTCATCCGCTAAAATAATTTGTGGCTGGTTTACCAATGATCTAGCTATTGCCACTCTTTGTCTTTCACCTCCTGAAAGTTGTGTTGGCTTGTGATTCATCCTCTCTTTTAAGCCGACCATGCTAAGCAATGCTTTGGCCCTTTCTTCCACCCATTTTAAGTCTGCACCTCTGGGAAATAATGGCACCATAACATTCTCCAACGCAGTTAAAGTTGGAATGAGATTAAATATCTGGAAAATAAATCCAACTGTATCTCTTCTCAGATCAGAAAGCTCGGTGTCGCTCAACTTAGTGACATCTGCGCTATTGATGAAAATTTTTCCAAATGTAGGCCTATCAATTCCACCAAGCAAATGCAACAAGGTGCTCTTGCCAGATCCGCTCGGTCCCATCACTGATATAAATTCCCCTTTCTCTATCTTCAAGTTAATCTTATCAAGAGCCTGCACTTGCACCGCATCAAGATAATATATTTTCGTCAAATCCTTTGCTTCTATCATCATTCTTCACTAAATGCTTGGATAGGACTCATTCTTGCTGCTCTCATTGCTGGATACAATCCGCCAGTCAAGCCAAGGACTAACGCAAATGCTACAGCTTCCAACAAGAGGTCTAAAGTAATCAATGGTCGCATAAAACTTGGAAAAACTGCTGGCAGTAGATAGAAGGTAAATAAAGCCCCTATCCCTAACCCAGCAGTTGCGCCAAAGGCACTAATTATTAATGACTCTAACAAAATTAGTTTTAAAACATCAGAACTATACCACCCAACGGCCTTTAACACACCGATCTCTCTTGTGCGTTCAATTACTGACATCAGCATAGTATTCGCAACGCCAATACCTCCAATGATCGCTGCTATTCCAGCAATAACCCATGTCATCAATTCCATCTGGCCTGTGAACGTGGAGATCTGTTCTGTCATTTGTCTAGTATATCTCGGCTCAACACCACTAACCAAGACTTTAATTTTTCTGGCTAAAGTATCGACTAATTCAGGACTCGCTGGTTTAGCTAGGATGACAGATATAGAGTCCGACTTAAATCCTTTAATTTTTTGAGCTTCTTTTAGCGGTATCACAATAAAATTATCTTGTAAAGGTGATCCAGTTTCATAAATTCCAATTATAGTGAAAGTATATTCTTTTTCATCTGCTGTTATTGTAATATCATCTCCAACTTTTTTATTAGTTGCATCCGCAAGGGCCTTTCCTATTACTGAAATGCCAGTCTTGCCTTTTTCAAACAATCTCCCCTCGATAATTTTTGTAGGAAAACCTTCGATCATCTGCTCTCTTACTGGATCAATCCCAACTAAAGTGATTCTATTACTAGCTCGAGGAGGCCCCATGCCCATTCTGACCCTTTCGATCTGGACCCCTTTTATGTCCACGTTTGCATAAACTTCCGGAGCCGCAGCAGTTATCCCTGGAATTGCCTCCACTTTGCCAATGATATCCATGTCAATTTCGCTGGAGGATTGAGAAGCGTCTCGCTGAACAATTTCTATATTTATACCTAACGTTCTAGTGAATTCGCTTGTTCTAGCTTTAACCCCCTCAGAAATTGAGACTAAAGAAACTATCATGGCTATGCCGATAGCTATCCCAAGAAGAGCTAAAAGAGTTCTTGATTTTCTACGCAATAAGTTTTTAAAGGCAAGCTGATACATGTCTTACCTCTCTTTCTTGATTATCTTCTTCCTTCTTATGAAGAACCAATAGAATCCAACAACTAAAATTACTGCAACAGCACCATAAGCCATATTAATAGGCGTTAAATAGCCTCTTGAAACCTGCCTCCCTGCTGTCCTCTCTGCTGCTTGCGAAACCACAATTTTGTTTTTCTCGATGAAAGAATGCAAACCTAAATCGTCTGCATAGCTAATGTTAAAAACTACAGGGATCTCTTTTTTATCCGTTTGCAAGAGAGATAATTCTAACAATGCAACGTCTTTATCGCCTGCTTTGATCGTTCCTAAATAACTCGTGGTCTTTCCACGCAGCTGCTCGTTTAGTAAAACGACCACTCTAACAGATTTTGCATCGGCGTTGCCATTATTTTCAACTGTTGTAGAGAGTAGAAAACTTGTGCCAGGGATAACTTGACCAGGATCTGTTTCTACTTTTTGTACAGATAAAGAAGCTTTAGAGATAACTGAGATACCCAAATAAGTTTCTTGAGCGTTACGAGCGCTTGTATTGAATCCACTATATGTTATTGTAACTGGTAAACTATAGACTCCTTTCTCAGCGGCTGGATCAACAGCTAATTTAAAATCAACAACTCTAACCTCATTTGGTCTAAGACTACCTAGATAAAATTCAGTTCCAGCCCCGATGAGAGCAAAAGGCGGCCTTGCGCCAGTTCCACCAGTAGGGGTAATACCAACACTTCCAGCAGGGGTTATGTCCAGAGTAAAAGCTACATTATTGGCAATGCCAGTTCCTTCATTGCTTAAAGAGAGCAGTACTTGAACTTCTTTTCCAGGCTCTGCTGATTTAGGCGTAATGTTCGTTTTTGAAATAACTATTCTTGGATACCCAATGACCTGGATATCAAAGGTTGTCTTATCCCATACCTCGCCGCCATCGCTGTAAAGGAGATCTAGAACATATTTTTCCTCGTAAGCACTTGGGTCTATCTTTAGTGTATATGTTGTGAAAGCTCTTTGACCTCCTGAAGGTAAATTGCTGCCAGAAAGTGCACCAATCTTTCTAATTCCATCATCACCAGGGGCTAAAGAAAATGGATATTTTGGAGAAAGTTTGGTTATAAGATTTTGAATATCTTTAGTCCCTTGATTTTGGGCCTGAATCCAAATTTCGACGTTTTTGCCCGGTTCAGCTGGAAATGGAGTATATTGGAGCACAGTAACTCTTAAAGATGGAGACACCTGCGCTGAAACCGAAAAATTCGAAAGAAGGATGAGTAATGCTACAAATAAAACTAATAATACATTTCTATTCAATCTAAGACCCCCAAATTTGTTTTGAGCAATTGATAAACTTTAAAAACTACTCAACTCCATTCTGATTTATTCCAATAAGCCCAACGTTTGTGAATCCAAAGTTTGCCATATTTAGACAATCGATGTTGCCCCACCATCCATCCTCTATACTCAGTTTTAGAAATTAACACGACTTCCCATGCATCAATATCAGTCATCGCACGGATGGTTTTATTTTCAGTTGTGAAGTATACGAATAACACTCTTTTATCGCCTGAAGTGACACGGAGCTTCCATCCATGTGGGTCTATGTAAACTTTGTATTCTCCCATTTCAGCCAAGTCATCTTTCAATGCACTCTTCGCAACATCTATCGCCTTCTGTTTCTGCGCATCAGTTAAAGACACTTGGCTCATCACAAAGTGAATCGATCTACCGCTTATAAGAACTACTAACACTAAAACAATACATATCGCTAGCAATCTCCATCGGCCTAATTTCCTAGTTTTCTCTCTTATCTTCGACCATATGTTACTCATATAAACCACACTTTTTCTTAATGAAACGGCATATAGAATTATCCTGAAACTGGTTACATAACAATGAAACTAGTACCTGTAGAGGTCAATTACACAATTATAATTGCACGCTAAAAAAAGTTGAGTTAACGTTATAACTTCAACAAACAACAATTGAAAAATAGTACTGCTCTATAAATAATTTTTTGATAATACTACTTTATTTGTCAGTCCATACCTTTTTTTGATTATTAGACCTTTCTCTTCAAGTTTATCTAGAAGCCGAGTAACCTGTACCTTAGAGAAACCTGTCTCCAGTACCAAATCCTTTTGTAATACTTCGCCACCGGACTCAACTATTTTTTGAAAAATTTTTTTCTCATCACCATCAAGCAAAGAGAGTACAAATTCTTTGGCTATTTTTTCTTGTTTTGTGTCTTCTGCCCTTGAAAAAGTATCCTGATGGTTTACCTCAGTTGTTGCCTTTAAAAGTAAGTAAACCATCGTCATGCCTCCAACCCAAGCACAGATGACTAGAAGCAGTACAGTATTAAACGTGAAGTAACTCGGTTCTTCAATCGGGATCGCGCGACCGCTTTCTAATACTATTTGAGTTGAACTTGGGGTTAATAGTTTATCCACTAGCACGAATGTTGCTATAATTAGAATTGCAGCCGCTAAAATCATATTGCGCTCTTTCACTTTTCTCATCCAACTAATAGTTTATAGTAGCTAATGTTAAATAAAAAATTATAATTATAAAAATTTTATTTAAATTTAAACTACTATTCCGCATTAGGAAAGTCTCGTACCTTGTGTTTACCAAGAGACTGGACAAGATCTTCTCTAGACTTTATTTTTCTGTACCAATTTTAACCATTATATCGCACCAATTGTTATAATTTGGTTATCAATAATAACTTGTCTGTTTCCTACTCTTAATCCTGCTTTTTCAGTAGATCCTCCGGGAGGGGATATTATTAAAACATGCTACGGTAGCTCTAAAGCGCTACTAAGATCTTGAGTTAAATCTTAACAAAAAACAAGCTTACGTTTAAAAAACACTATTAATTGCCTGCTTGGGGCCGTCGAGATTTGAACTCGTCATAAATCGCATTACAAATGAGTTATTTCAACGAAAGACTTTGGCGTTACACACCTGAACTTCCCTTTCAGCGAGCGCAGGAATTCTCGATTGTTAGAAATTATGTATTTTACCCCGACCGCGATAGCCAATGCAGCGTGCGCAATATCCTCTTTCGGGACTTCTCCAGAAAGCTGTGAGACGTATAAAGCAAGCTCACCTTCGAAGATGACTTCGGCTTTAGCAACGACCTGCGACCTCAGCTTGGATGCGAAATCTTTACCCATTAACCTCCGTGCAACCGCGACTACCTCAAAGAGAAGCACATCGGAAAATGCCACCTTTAGCCTGCCCTCAAGGAAAGCAGATCAGATCCTTGCCTCCGGGCTGTCGACGTTATGAGCCAGATTAATTGCCCCTTCGATGATGACATTTGTGTCGAGGAGAACTATTTGCGGCTCTTCAATACCTCTTTCAGCCATGGTTCAACCTTTTGTTTGTAGACCTCATGCCTCGTTTCCCTGCAAATTTTAAGAATTTCCTCCCTCGGTGGCAGCTCGAGCTTTCTTAACACGAGAACGCCCTTTCCAAGATCCACTATTTGTAGCTGAACTCCTGGCTCTATTCCACCCTTCTTTCTGATATCCTCTGGGATTAACACACGGCCCTTGTCATCCACTTTAACAACTTCTGACGCCATACCCGACACCAATTAAATAGTGGGACTTTCCCACTTATAAATTTATGCAGAATTAAATGGTGGGCCGTAGCTTGGGAATCCGGACAAACTTCCGCCAACAACTGCATTTTTCTTTAGAGGCTTGAACTTAAAATCAGGTTTTATGATTGAAATAATGGAAAAAATGAGTAAGAAAAATCCCAAAAACAATTTCAGAATATTTTGCGGTGTGTAGTTAACCAATATAGCGCCAACTATTGTTAGAATGACGCTCGGTACTCCAAAGAGCAAAATTAGTTTTTTATTTATTCCGTGTCTGAAAAATGTTATTCTTCCAAGATTGCCAAATATATGAAAAAGAGCCACAAGAATTAAAGCAGTCTTAAAATCAACAAAAAATAAAGCGAGAGGCAAGAAAACAGTCGAAGATCCAAATCCCGCGATTGTTCCTATAACTTCTGTTGCGAGGTATATTCTTTTTACAACTGTAAATAAATTCCCTCAAAGTTCAAATACTGATTAAACGCGCGGTGGGAGCACTTTTTTACAGTTGTAAATAAAATCCCCTAAAAGTTAATGTTAGTTGAATGTGCGGTGTGAGTATGCTTTTTCTGCTATTCAGTAAAGGTTTAAATATAAGTAAGAATATCTTACTAGTATGAAAAAAGAAATAGAAGTACCTGTATTGACAAAAGCCAGCTCAAAAGGTCAAATAGTAATACCGACTGAAGTGAGAAAGAAGCTTGGAATAAAAGAAGGCAGCGTGTTTGCTGTTAGCGCAAAGAAGAATTTACTTGTGTTGAAAAAATTAGATGCAAAAATGAAACCAGAAGATTTGAGAACACTAAAACTAATTGAAGAGGCCTGGAAAGACATTGAGAAAGGCAGATATAGAGTAGCCACTCCTGAAAAGTTTTTTAAAGAGTTGGCTAAATGGAAAAAATAAAGGAAATAATTTGGACTCAAAAGTTCGAGGAAGATTTCAAGAAAATTAAAGATAGATCAATGCAGGATAAGATAGAGAAACAGATAAGGAAAATAATTGAGAATCCTCGATTTGGAAAACCATTGAGATACAGTTTGTATGGCGAGAAATCAGTCTATGTAAAGCCTTATAGACTTATTTTTAAAGTAGAAGGAGACAAACTAACTCTTCTTCGATTCGAACATAGGAATGAAGTATATAGGAGATAAGTGCGTTGTCAGAAATTGTGTTTACAATTGTAAATGATCTTGTTCACAGCTTTAAATAAAATCTCCTAAAGTTTAATACTGTTGTGTTGCACAGTGGAAGCATAAATTTAAATTTATTTTAAATTTGCCCCTTATCTGTAAGTCTATACAATCTTCCAACTTTTTCTTCTGGTGTTACACACTCAATTAATCCCATTTTCTCGAAGTTCCGACAAAGAACGACTCACAGTGTGATATTTATATTTGGTTCTTGGGCTAATTGACTTGGTAATTTAGGTCTTTCTAGGGCCTATGAACACATTTTATTAATAGGCTCTTTTTTTAAAATGCCTAACAATAAAGATTTGTCCCTCCAAGGTGTTTTTTATTTGCTTAGCAAATAGTGGAACAAATATTTATATAATGGAATTTCTTATTATAATTGGTGAAAAAAATGGAAAGTGGATTAGAAATAAAAAAAGTGGATTCCCAGGGGCGCTTTGTTTTGCCTGCAGACTGGCGAGAATCAGAGCTTAAAGAAAGTCAAGAAGTTTATATTATAAAAAGAAAAGAATATTTGAAAATAATTCCAAAGCGTAAAGTTGACCTATCTAAGCTCTTTGATAAAGTCGATCTAGGAATCGAATCAATTAAAGATTGGAAAGTCTTTGAAAAAAAATTCTTTGCAAGGGATATTAAATGAAATTCTTGGATGCTAATATTTTCATTTATGCTTATTATAAACCAAAAAAGCGATTAAACAAAGAAGAGCAAGCAATGAAAAATTTTGCAAAAGAGATCATTGACAGTATTAATCAAGGAAAAGCAGAAATAATAACTTCAGTAGTTCATATTTCGGAAATGGTCAATATTCTCAAACATGGTACATCTATTAAAGAATTGGATGAAGTAATTTCGAGCCTTTTTATGCTTGATAACGTGAAGATATTTGGGGTTAGCAAAGAAGAATATTTTATGGCAACGGAGTTAGGTTCTGAGCTAAAATTAGATCCTAATGATGCATTGGCAGTTCAAATAATGAAAAAAAATAAAGCGACTCAAATATATTCTTTTGATAGCGATTTTAATAAGGTTGAAGAAATAACAAGGTTACCGAAAATTGAAAAAAGTTAAACAATTTTGTAGACCTATACTTATCTCGTCAACAACAGTTCTTCTTTCCAATGGCTTGGAACCAATATTTATAATTCACCAAGAAATGATGACTGAATCTTTTAACGCTCGTGCCTAATAGTCGTTTAATAAAGGTTTCTTGCTTTGTGACGGCTATGGGCTCAGCCCTGCCTTGCAGCACATAGCCGCGGGCCTGACGGCAAAGCGCAAATATGTGAAAAAACTTGAAAATACTTGAGAATTCGAAATTCATCCCAGCTCTAAAGAAAGAGTTGAGTCATTTGTCGGAACATGATGATGAAAAAATAGAAGAAAAGGAAAGAAGAAGTTGGAAAAGGGGGCATTCTACTGGCGCGTTTGAATATCGCATGGGATTACGAGCTAATGTTTTTAGAATAGTTCAATTATAATTAATAAAGTTAGTTTGCTCGTATAATTATGATTTTCCAACTATCTCTTTAGCAAGCATAAAAATGTTCTTGATAATTGATTGATATGACACAACTTAAAGAAATGCAAAATCCAACTCTTGCGATAATAAAAAATAAGAAAGATTCGCCTGATTATGTCCGCTTGAGTCTAGCTGCAGCAATGACTTTAGGATATGCTCCAGGGAAATTCTATAGAGATGCTAAACTTTACTGCATAAATTTATTAATGCTTTATGGAGATGGGTGTAAAGCTCGTTGCAGTTATTGTGGTTTATCAAGGGCACGACCAGGTGAATATGAAACTAAAAGCTTCATTAGAGTTGATTGGCCGTCTTTTGCTCTAAGTGATGTAATTGATCGAATAACAAAAATTGAAGATGAAGTTGAAAGAATTTGCGTTTCAATGATTACCCATCCGAACGCACCAAAAGATTTGATCGCTGTAATTAAAAAAATAAGAGAAAAAACAAATATCCCAATTTCAGCGTTAGTAACTCCTACGCTAATAAAAGAGGAAGAGATGAGGCAAATAAAGGAAGCTGGTGTGGACATACTAGGAATTGCGGTCGACTGTGCAACAGAAGGGCTTTTTGATATTCATAGAGGAAAACACATCCAAGGACCACATAAGTGGAAGCGCTATTGGGATGCAATTGATGAAGCGGTTAAAATTTTTGGAGGAGGAAAAGTTAGCACTCATTTGATTGTTGGTTTAGGTGAAACTGAGAAAGAAATCATTGCTGCCATCCAAAGATCTCATGATTTAGGTGCAATGACTCATTTATTCTCATTTTTTGCTGAGGAGGATTCTCCACTTGCAAAACACTCTCAGCCACCACTTGGCCAATATAGAAGAGTACAGATTGCAAGATATTTAATCGATAATGAAATGGCAAGATTTGAGAACATGAAATTCAATTCAAAAGGTCAACTCATTAGCTTTGGAGTTTCAGAAGATGCATTGAATAAGGTAATAACTGAAGGAGAAGCTTTTATGACATCTGGCTGCCCAGCTAAAGATGGGACGCTTGCTTGTAACAGGCCCTTTGCAAATGAAACACCGGGACAGGCGGCAAGTGGAGAATGGCGCAATTACCCGTTTAAGCCAACGAGTGAAGATATTGAAATTGTAAAAAAGCAGGTCTGGGATTACAGCGAAACTTATGTGGCCAAGAGCATATTTTCCGAGTAAAAACGAGCCGTTGTGTACTTCACCATCATCTTGTTGATACAGGCCTGGCGGCAAAGCGCAAAGAAAATTAAGAGCTTGAAAATATTAAAAATTTTTGAAATTAATTTGGATTCGAACAATGAACAAGTGGAGGGAAAGGCCACCGAAAGGTATTGCGACTTATTCATCAGCTAAAGCAGATGGTATTTTTTAAGAAAATAATTATGTCATTGTATCCAATGTTTTATTGTCATGTTTACAAACGATATGATTTTTAAGTCCGATTGTATAAAAAGCCTCC
>JACRDV010000130.1 GCA_024860865.1 Methanobacteriota archaeon
AGAATATACAAAAAAGAATCCTCTTGCATGCTTTTCTTGCATGGGTTTAAAGCTAGGAATTTTGAAGGTAGTTTTTGGAATTGATATTAAGAAACTAAATGTTCCAAAAAGGTTGGCTCTTGGAGATGATTGTTGCCTGATAGAAGTTCCAAAGAAATAAGAAAAAATAAAATTCGTTGCTTCTTTTTTCTCATCAAATTTAATGCGAACTATTTCTAATTCTGCAATTATTAGAAAGATTTCAGCTAATTTTTTCGGCAATATTCAATTAGTTGTTTTTATAAAATGCTCAAATTGCGTTCGGCTTTAACAGTTTAACTTTAAATACTTCGCATCTAGAAGAATAATTGGTGTTAGGAAATGGAACGCCTTCCTGATATTCATGAATTTATCCCAGAAGTTGAACTCCATCTAACTAGAGTTGGGGTATCAGGGGTTAAAAAAGTTATTAAAGTTAATGTCCCTAATTTTGGGGTTATTACTTGGATTCCAACTATTGATGCTTATATTGACCTCCCAGCTAACAAAAAAGGAGTCCACATGTCAAGAAGCAACGAGGCGATAACCCACATTATCGAGGAAAGCATTGAAAAACCAGCTCAGAGGCTAGAAACACTATGCGCTAGGATTGCAAAACAACTTCTTGAAAAGCACGATTATGCAACTAGATCAGAAGTTAAAATGGACTGTGACTATGGAGTTTACAGACAAACGCCAGTAAGTAAGAAAAGAACGCTCGAAATGTGCAAAGTTATGGCAAGAGCGGTGGCTCATAGAAGAAATGGTGAAATGAAAATTCGAAAAATGATTGGAGCGGAAGTTACAGGAATAACAACTTGCCCATGCGCACAAGAAGTAATGAAGCAATTTTCAAAGAAAAGATTGAAAAATAAAGCACATGATTTAGGGCTTACAATAGATCAAATTGAAAAAATAATAAATTTAATTCCAACTCCAACACATACGCAGAGGAACACTGGATTAATCATGATTGAAATTCCAGAAGAATATGATGTAAATGCTGAAGATTTGATCAAGATAATTGAGGAGTCAATGAGTGCAACAACATTTGAAGTTTTAAAGAGAATTGATGAAGCAGAATTAATAAAACGAGCGCATCTCAGCCCCATGTTTACTGAAGATTGCGTTAGAAATATGCTAAAGAAAATTATAGCAAAGTTTTCTTATTTGCCAGATAATGTTGTTATAATAGTTAGAAACATCAGTGAAGAAAGCGTTCATAAACACAATGCAATTGCAGAACGAATTACAACTCTTGGTAAGCTCCGCAAAGAAATTGGCAGCTGATATGGTGCAGACAAAGTACATACGAGAAGGCGCAGGGCACTATTTTTATAAAATTAAAAATTTAACTCCTTTTCTGCACCTTGGGTTATTTTTTTAAGCTGATAGAGCTGACCATTTATGCTCGCAATTTGTCTTTTTAATTTTAATCTCAAAATTTAACTTTGAAAAAACCCAAAAATTTACAAAAAGTTTTAAAAATTTTATAAATAATTAGAGACTATTTCATGTTGAGTATGCTGAAATGTAAAAAACCTAAAGATGCTAGGACTCTAGTTTCAAAAAAGCTTTTACAATCCTTCGAACTAAGTCACTGCTATTAGGCTCACCAAAAATCAGAATGAAAGTGGAACCTGTAGTAGCTCTGCAATAAAACCTGCGATTGAGCTAGATGAGAAAAAAGAGAGAAAGCAATTAACATACAGCCCAAAGTGGTGAAATAATTTATTAAACAAGTTCCAAAATACTAAAAAAGATAATCAATGGGAATCAGGAATAAAAGAAAAAATAGCTCAACTTTATGCAAAGCTGGTGAGATATAGATGAAAGTGACCTGCGCTAAATTAGAAGTCATAGTTAGAAACTGTCGTCGCGAAGATTTACCAAGAGTATATGAAATAAATTTAAAAGCTTTCTCTCAGCCACATCAAATGGTAGAATTTTCTTGGTTCTATGAGATGGAGCCCAGCGGAACTTATATTGCAGTCGATAAAAATAGAAACAAAATAATAGGATTTGTATTTGGAGTTTACAGACCAGTTTTTTTCTACTTGGAAAAGGCAGATATTAAAGATGGATGGATTCCATTAATTGCGGTCGATCCAGAGTATCAGAAAAGAGGAATTGGAACTTTATTAATGCAAACAATTGAAGAATACTTGCGAAGCAAGGGAGCTAAAGAAGTAAAAGTTGAAGTTAGAGAGAACAATACTGGCGCATTAGAATACTATAATAAAATTGGCTTTGAAATTCATAAAAAGATTCCAAATTATTATTTTGATGGCGAGAATGGTATAGTAATGAAAAAAAACTTGCAAAAAAAGATTGATATCCAAATGAAATTAAAGCCTAGATACACTAGCTGTATAAAATGTGGCAGTTTTAATATTAGATATAAAGTTCCATTTCTTTTGGATCTAAACTGCGAATGTGAGGATTGTGGGTGCGTTTGGCCAGTAGTGTTTGAGGAAAAAATTAAATAATATCAAGAAAAATTTGTTGTTACTGGAGAGCAGATCTTTGATGCTGAAAAAGCTGAGAATGAATCTCTCTCAGTCCCTGCTTAAGGGGTCAGTTTTGACCCCTGCCAGGCTTTTCTAAGTTGTGATATCTATAACATTGTACCTTTTAAT
>JACRDV010000131.1 GCA_024860865.1 Methanobacteriota archaeon
CATACAGCGTAAATTTCTGGGTTTGCTTATAACAGTTTTCTCTTTCATTTTAATCCTTTAAAAATTTCTAATGATAATTGAGAAAGCTTGTAAATAATTTGTTATCATATGTTATTAGAAATACATATGCAAAAAATGCAGACTCTCTTGACCATTTAAAGAAACTTGTGTCAATAATTTAGAATTTCAAACCAAAAAAAACTTATTTTATTAATTTATTTAACCAAATTTTTTTAAACAAGCAAAACTAATGAAAAAAAGAAAAAAATGCAGACCATATTTGAACCTGGCAAAATAAAAAAAGACATTGTTGACTTTGCTATTTCAAATTTCAAGAAAGAGATAGAAAGGGCAGTGGAAAAAGCCGATTTTGAACCTCCAGATGAGATCGATGCGATCAATTTTCTCGGTTGGTTTATTCTCGAAAAACCAATAAAGAATGGAAAAACTCCTTTAGAGTTATACGTTGAAAGACATAAAGAATTGCCGGAGGAAATTAGAAGAGAACTATTGCGATGGAAAGATGTACATAAGAGCATGTTTGAGGTAAAAGAGAAGAGGGACAATGGAGTACTGCTTTACGATTTGGTAAAAGGGCGAGAGTATTTTGTAAAACCTACAAAAGAAGGTGTCATTCGTTATTTTTCAGCCGGATCTATAATATACACTAGAATAGTTCCCTGGAAAGATCATTATCTCTTTTCTGGTATGCAAAATTCATTTGCGAAAAAAGATGCCAAAGTTCTAAGAGCGATGGCTGATATTTATAGAGAAAATCCTTCTTTTTTTGAGTTTAGCGATAGTTTAGATATAGTTGATGAACTGCTTGAGAAAGAGAGATACGAAGAAGCATTAGAAATCTTAAATGGAATCTTAAAGGGAGATAAAGATAATGAAGAGGCTCTCCTCCTAAAGGGGGAAGCTTATTTCCATCAAAATGAAATTAAAAAAGCTATAGAATATTTTGATAAGTGTCTGGAGATAAATCCGCGAAATGATGGTGCATATTGCTACAAAGCATCTGCTGCTTTTTTGCAACTAAGATTCCAAGAAGCTTTAAATCACTGCAATAAAGCACTAGAATTGAATCTGCACAACTATGACGCCGTAATAATGAAAGCATTTATGCTTTACCAATTGGGTATTAAAGAGTATAAAAAATGGATTGAAAGGGCTTATTCTTTAAACCATAAAAGAACAGAGAATTTTATGAAAAACTATTGGATTAGCGAAAAACTGAATGAAGATAATTGGGTTACCTGTAAAAAGGATTAGGAAGTACATATGTTTCTCTAATTTTTGGAGTTATATAAAATAAATGACTTTGTTAAAGTTTTTTTAGATATTCTAATATAGCCAAATAATCTTCAGGCGAAAGTCTCCATCCAGCTTGGCGCATTGCATTTATTTTTTGAATAAGCTCATTCCTTTTTATTTTCCCAGTTTGGTACATTTTTCCTAGAATATATCCAGTTCCATGAAGTTGAATGTTCATAAGTTTAGCAACAGATTTCGCTACATAATCGTCGATTATTGCTACACCATTTAGCTCCTTGGCTAGAACCAGAGCTTCAGCTTCAGCTCTATGAAGAGGATTTTTTTGAGTTTCAGCGGCTATTTTAATCAACTTGAACACATAATTTTTTTTCTTAGGCTCCCGTAATTGAATTACCTTATCATTGATCAGTTCATCTAATACCATCACTTCTGTCCTTCCAAATTCCTTACCTCTCAGAATTTCATAATGAACATTCGGTGTAGTAAATTTTGGCGCTGGAAGTTCCTCTAGCAATTCAGACAGAGAAACTTTTACAATATATATCAGCGGAGTGGCATTGAAAACAAGTGGCTTGGCCAATAATTAATTACTCCTTAAGAGCCGCCTCAAAATCTTCTATAAAATCTTCAGCTGTGTATTGAACAGGGATTTTTCGTTTTATTGCCACGTCCATAATTTCCCATAGGGAAATGCCGGCAATTTCTGCTGCCTTCCAAAGTGTTACTTTTCCTTGTTGATATAGCCCTAGCGCTTTCCTGAGTTTCCATTGCCTTATATATCTGTCAGTTGCACGAATTATAACAGTAGATTTGTCTACTTTTTCTTCATCTGCTATTCGTTCAACTTCTTTTATGAGTCTTGGATGGAACCTAGCAGCTATAACCTGTAATTTTTTTTTCATGTTTACATTATTTAACTAAGTTTACTATTTAAATATACCGTAACTAGTAAAGCCGTGGTAAAGAGAATTTGCAGATATCAACCCTTTAGATGGTTTGCATACAGTACGGACATCTGCTGTAACTCCAAGCTTTCCATGCTTTACGGCAAACTTTCAACTAAAATATATAACTAGATTTCATCTATCATTGCAATTATTTTAGAATACTGCTCAGCCGAGCATCTCCAGCCCAAACTCACTATATCGTTCACAATTGTTTTTGCCTCTTTCTTCGCTATTATTTTATGTATAACAAGCAGAGCTAAGATGAAAGGAGTGCCTTTGCATTTAATTCCATAAATTCTTGCAGTTTCTCTAGCTATTCTGTCATCTACTATTGCAATTCCATCTTTCTCCTTGGCCATAGCTAAAACTTGGGCATCACTCTCATGTAATTCTGGAATTTTTAGAAGCATTTGAAAGAATTTTTTATCAACAATTTCTTCAACTTTTATTGTTTCTTCTCGAATGTTCTTTTCAATTATGAAAGCATCTTTAGCAGCAATTTCTTTTCCTTTATCCACAACTTCTTCTTTCACTTTAAAAGTAGTCAACTTTTCATATGGCAAATTGCCAATAAGAGGAAGTAAACCAACTTTGGCCAAATAGATCAAAGGAGTTGAGTTAAAAATGAGAATCATAAGCCCACTGCTATCTCTTCGCAAGCTTCTTTGCAAGTTTAAACTCTTCTTCTATCTCTTGTGGAGTAAGGTGTACCCATTCAATTCTCTTTTGTTTTACTAAATCCAGCATTTCCCACGATGAAATTCCGGCAAGTTCAGCTGCTTTTGCAAATGTAACCTTGCTATCCTTAAGCAATTGCAACGCTCTCTCTTTTCTCCATTCTGAGATTCCTTTTTCTAACATTTTTCTTACTGCAGTTGACTTGTCTATTTTTTCAATTTTCATGTATTCGATTAGCTGTCTTTTTATCTCCTTTGGAATTCTCGTGGCTAGAGGTTCATATGCCATTTTAATCACGTTTACATTTGTTAATATTCGTATACCCAAAATAAAAGCTTTTCTATTGGAATCGCTAGATTTTGAAATCAGTGTTTTTAAGAGAGAAAGCAAATACAATGTGTCCTAACCAAAAGTTACTTACATCTAGCTTAATTTAATTTAAAAAGGATGAAAAGCGCAAAAGGCTAGGTGTGGAGAGTAGGATTTACACCCGCCTACTGGAATGATACCCTTGCAACCCCCTCTTTTTCTATTGGTTATCAAATGTGCGCTGGTAATTAGGTCAATGATTTTATATTTAATGCTATTACCGTTTCCTGACGCTCTCAGCATGCGCCTTAAGCCCTTCCATCTCAGCTAACTTAATTACATACTTTTTCAACTTATCCAAACCAGCTTTGTCTAAAATCTGAACAGTAGGCTGTTTTATAAAATCATATACCGATAAACCAGAGTAAGCCCTTGCAAAACCTGAGGTCGGCAAAACATGGTTTGTCCCGCTTGCATAATCTCCAACTGGAACCGGAGCATATTCTCCAACAAAAATTGAACCTGCATTTTTAATTTTCGAAACTAAAGCCTCAGCATTTTTTGTCTGAATTTCTAGATGCTCTGGAGCATAATCATTTGTGAAATCAACAGCTTCTCCCATGTTTTTGGCTATTAGAATCCAGCCATTCTTAGATAGAGATTCCTCAATAATTTCCGCGCGTTCAAGTGTTTTGGTTTGTTTTTCAACTTCAGCTTTGACTTGATTAGCTAATTTTTCTGAGGTTGTAACTAAAACAGCAGCAGCATTTGGATCGTGTTCAGCTTGCGCTAACATATCAATGGCTACCCAATCCGGTTTTGCCGTGTCGTCTGCCAAAATTAGAACTTCGCTAGGGCCAGCTGGAAAATCAGTTGCAACATATCCTGCTACTAAAATCTTAGCAGTTGTTACATAGATATTACCAGGCCCAACTATTTTATCGACTTTTGTTATAGTCTCTGTGCCAAATGCCATAGCCGCTATAGCTTGAGCTCCACCGACCCGATAAATTTCATCTGCACCAACTATATCGCAGGCAACTAAAATGAGCGGATTGATTGTGCCATCTGTTTGCGGAGGAGTGCAAACAACAATTCTCTCGACACCAGCAACCTTTGCTGGGAGCACCGTCATTAAAACGCTTGAGGGGTAGGGTGCTCTACCTCCCGGAACGTAGCAGCCGACTTTTTCAATTGGCCTTACCAGTTGATGGAGCTCGATACCCTCTGCGATTTTGACTTTTAGTTCAGTTGGAAGCTGCGCAGCATGGAATTTTTTGATGTTTTTAACCGCTTCTTTAATCGCCTCAAGTAACTCTGGAGAAACTTTTTCATATGCCTTATCGATCTCGGTTTGTGTAATTTTCAGAAACTCTTTAGTAATTCTTATTTTTTCGAACCTTTTTGCATATTTATCCGATATAGCTTTATCACCAAACTTTCGAACATCATCAATGATCTTCTGAATTCCGACCTTTATATCCTCGAGCTCAAGTTTTGATCTCTCAAGAATCTTTTTTCTTTCAGCTTGAGACAACTCTTCGATTTTTTTGATTGGAATCATTTTTTGCTCAACTCAGTTAACCTTTTGTTGATGTGTTTTAAAACCTCAGCTAAGTTCTTTTTATTATTAAACTTTTTTAGGATTTTTTCAAGTTCAGCTCTTGGTTTCTCTTTTAATTGTTTAACTGTTTCAATTAAGTTTGGAGCTGCTCGCACAATATTATCAACTATTGTAATACTTGCAGCTTGAGAAGTCCTTGAGAGCGGATTTAGGTCAAATGCAATTACAGTTTTATTCAGCTTTCTCAGCGCTTGGCATCTATCGCCGTCTTCAAGCGGCACCAGAACAGTATCTGCAATTAAAATTCCCCTAGGGTCCACTCTTCTTCTTTCACTCATCAACTCCGGAATAGTTGCTCTTTCCTTGCCAACTCCTAAAATCTCTTTTGCACCTGCCTTTCTCAGCTCTATAGCTATCTTTCTTTCCCTTGCTTTCGTTCGATAAAAAAGATTCACTTCAATTTTCGCTGGAATTATCTTTGCTAATTCAACTATTTCCCTTGCAACTAAGGCAGCTGTATTTCCGTTAACAGAAATTACAGGATGTTTTGCTAAAAGTAGTGCAGCTGCTGCAGCTCTTATTGCTTTTTTTGCCGGATTTGTTGTCTTCTCTTCAAGCAAATAATCGAAACACTCACCTCTGCCTTGAGCTATCAATCCTTCTAGCGCCACATAACCTCTCTCAAACCCCTTAACTAATTTTTCACGAATCTTGAGGGACTTTGCTCTCGGATGATTTGCTGGAATTTTGGCCATTTTTACCGCTGAAAATTATTTTATTACAAACCATAAACATATAGTTAAATTTATTTGGTAACATTAATTAATACCTAGCCCTATTCAAATTAATTTTAAACATTTTTAAAGGAATTTAGATGCAAATGAAAGTTATAATTGAAGGAGAAGTACAAAGAGTTGGTTATCGAAATTTTGTTGCTAAAAAAGCTATAATACTTGGAATAAAAGGACGAGTAAAAAATTTAAAAGATGGTAGAGTAGAAATCATTTGTGATGGTAAGGAAGCCACACTCAAAAAATTTTTAAAAGAAATTAATGTGAAAGAGCCCCCCTTAATAGTTGAAAAAATTACTTCTGCTCCACAAGTGCCTAAGAAGAAGTTTAAGACGTTTGAAATAATCGCTGGGCAACTTAAAGATGAATTAATTGAAGGTTTTGGTGCAGCATCAGAATATTTAAGAACTACTCGTAATGAGTTAAAATCTACACATGGTGAGTTAAAATCATTTAGAAATGAATCAAATCAGAATTTAAAATTTCTAGGCTCAGAGATGTCCGGCCTTAAAAGTGAAATAAAGTCATTTAGGACAGAAACAAAAGAGAATTTTAATGCTTTAAATTCAAAATATGACAAAATTTCAAGTATAATGGAAACTTTCATTAATGAAATGCGTGCCTATGTTAAAGGAACACAAGTGCTTAATGAGAAGCTTACCGAAGTTATCGCGCTTTTATCAAAAAGCTACAGCAGGAAGAAAAGACGCTCCTAATTTTTGTTAAACTTATAATTAGAGATTATTGCTTTAAAATTCGCGCTCCAAAATAATCAATTTTTGCAACAATTGGTTCGCCATACTTGCCCAAAGTTTTTACAACGCTTTCAACTTTATCTCCTTTAACCCCTGCAAATATCGCGTTGCCCAGCATAATCATACTAGCTCCAATAGCACCAGCTTGCTCTGCTTCCTGAACAGCCCTTATAATTACTGGAGTTGCTAAGCCAGATTTAATCGAAAATTCTTTTGAAAGTTGGAAAAATTTCTCAACTGTTGGCTCTTTTATTATACCTCGAACAAGCGGTCTGCCTGCGCTGTTAATTTTCATTTTCATGCTAGGATTTGTTAGAATAGCTTTAGTTTCCAGCTCACTGCCAATTTTCGCACAAACAATCGTCAAATCATCTACTAAAATTCGATCAACTACTCCAGCGCCCGGTGGACCAGGTTCTCTTCTTATTTCAAGCCCGCCAAAAACTTGAGCGATCACATCTCCTAATCCAGTTTTGTTCTTAACCTCAGCTGCATGGGCTATCCTTCCAAGGTCATTTAAAGTGAGCTTTAGATCGATTGCTTTACTCAATGCAATAGCGGTTCCAAGTGCACCTGCTCCGCTTGCTCCAAATCCAAACTTCATTGGAACCTCGAGCAAATGAGCAACCGATATAGAATATTGCTGGCCTGCCATTTCAAGCATTGTTTTGACAACTGTTTCAGTAACTGGAGCTGGAACCTGCTTTTCATCAATTGTTATGTTGATTGAAGTTGAGCTTGATTTTTCAGCATTAACTTCGGTTAAAACTCCTTTTGTGATTACAACA
>JACRDV010000023.1 GCA_024860865.1 Methanobacteriota archaeon
TATCCCTTTTCTTCCACCTTCTAGTATAAGTGCATCCAAACCAAATTTGCCCTTAAGCCATTATTCCAGTTATCAGAATTGTTTTATATATATAAAGATTTTAATCTAATCATTCTTTAGGCTGTACTTCAGAACTGCATAGGAATACTTATATGTAATTTTTAGGGGGGCAAATTTGAGAATATCAGTTATAGGCGCAGGTTATGTGGGGATCGTAACAGCTGCCTGCCTGGCAGATCGAGGGATCGAAGTAATTTGCTCCACTCATAACGAAAAAAATGCTCAAATGATAAATAAAGGGGCAGCACCTTTTTATGAGAAAGATTTAGAACCTATGCTTAAAAAAGCTGTCAAAAAAGGAAAACTGCATTGTACAACAAATAGAGAAGAGGCAATTCTTAATACAGATATTACTTTCGTCACGGTTGGAACTCCAATGCGATCGGATGGCAGCATAGATCTCTCATTTATAGAGCAAGCAGCGCAAGAGATAGGAAAAGCTCTGAAAAATAAAAGAGAATATCAGCTGATTGTGGTTCGAAGTACAGTAGTACCGGGAACCACGAGGAATCTCATTGGTAAAAAGATCGAAGAGAATGGTGGTAAAAAATTGGGTGAAAGCATAGGTCTTTGTATGCAACCTGAATTTTTGCGCGAGGGGGAGGCTGTTAATGATACACTAAATCCAGATATGATTGTGATCGGTGAACTTGATAAAACAAGTGGAGATATTTTAGAAAGCCTTCAGCGCAAATTCTATGGAGAAAAGTGCCCCACAATTTTAAGAATGAATATTGAATCGGCTGAAATGGTAAAATATGCTAACAATTGCTTCTTAGCAACAAAGATCAGTTTTGCAAATGAAATTGCAAATATTTGCGAGCTTGTTCCAAGAGTTGATGTCAAAGAAGTGATGAAAGCTATTGGATTTGACCATCGAATAAATCCTAAATTTTTAGATGCTGGAGCTGGCTGGGGTGGTTCTTGCTTCGCTAAAGACTTAAATGCAATGAAAGCATTTTCAACCAATCTAGGCTATAAACCAAAGATCATCACTGCCACTTTAGAAGTCAATGAAATGCAGGCTAAACATATTGTCGAATTAGCAGAAATGAAATTAGGAACTTTGAGAGATAAGAGAATTGCATTGCTCGGATTAAGTTTTAAACCAAACACAGATGATATGCGTGATGCTCCTTCTATTCGAATTAGTAATAATCTAGTTGAAAAAGGAGCTACTGTGGTTGGCTATGATCCATATGCTACAGAAAATGCAAAGAAAGCGATAGGTGAGAAAATTTCATATGCAAAATCTATTGATGATTGTTTAAAAGGTGCTGATTGCGCAATTCTAGTCACTGAGTGGGATGTGTTCAAAGATTTAAAACCAATAGACTTTTTGAAAAACATGAAACAACCAATATTGATAGATGCTAGGCGTATCTATAATCCTAAAGAATTCTCTAACAAATTGCAATATATTGGAATAGGAATGAGCAATCGATAGATTCCGTTATAAATTTTTAACTTTCATTGAAATATTCCTCAACTAATTTGGAAATAAAGAAAAAATTTTGATGAATTTTTGGGAATGTTTTTTAATACCACCTATGATAGTAACTACCAGCTATGATAGCCCTTTTCTTACAGCTTGTGTTAGAATAGGATCCGAAATATAATAAAAATCGTTTTCTTTTTCAATGAACCCGCTATTAACAAAATTCCTTAACAAATTAGCCAGAACATGAACAGTAAGTGTTCTCCCTTCTTTAGCTTCCAAATAATTTTTAATTTCACTCCACTTTGCCCGGCCTTCAATTAGCCTTCTAAGCATCATGGAGTATCTTCTTCTGGCTATCCCTCTCATTTCTAAAAATTTATGTAGCTCACTCCTAACAAGCTCGATTCCCTTTTCAACTACTATATCAACTACCTCTTTTTTTACTCATTTTCGAAGTGCTTCAACACCGAAATAAGTGAGCCATCCTGGAACACCATTTAATTTTTTTATAGCATAATCTAATACTTCCTCGGATAGTTTAATTTTAGATTGCAAAAAGCCTTTAATTAAAAATTCTTTTGCCTGTTCATCGCTGAAGTGACCTAGTTTTATTTCCAAATATGGCCTCCCGTATAATGGTGCTTTAGGGTTGTCAAGCTGTAAAAATTGGTATAAAAGACCAACTTGAGACCCAGTTAATATCATTGTAATATTTCTTAAATAATCATATGCATGTGCCAAAATTGGTTGGAGTGCTATGCCTCGCACTTTTCTTATTTCTTGAGCTTCATCGAAAGCGATCACAATATGTTTTCTATTTTTCTTAGCCCATTCATTTAGACCTCTAAGTAAAGAAGCTATGCTTGTCCTACGAGTTTTATCCCATAAAAGCTGACTTCAAAATCAGCAACTCTTACCCCTCTAATTCGTTTTAAACTCAAGCTTCTTTCAGCTTGCGTTCCAATATCTGGCTCACTAGTTTTCCATCTGCGCGACCTTGAACTCTCTCCATAATTATGCCCATTAAAGGTTTCGCTGCGCGAGGCCCTTTTGATTGAATTATAGCTTTATTTTCA
>JACRDV010000133.1 GCA_024860865.1 Methanobacteriota archaeon
TAAAAGAAATAATCATGATTACAATGAATTTTGAAAATTTATTGGACCAATATACTAAACTAATAGACTCTACACTTGAGCCTTATCTTGACGAAATGATCCTTAGCGCTAAGCTTTATCATCCATTTATCCAAGAAATTTATGAAAATATAAAAGAATTCGTAATGAGGAAAGGAAAGCGGTTGGCTTCTTGTAGCACTTTGCTAACTTACAAGGGATATACCAAAAAAGTTGATGAAAAAATTCTTAGGGCATGCATTGGCATCGAGCTTTACCGTCATGGTATATTAGTTCATGACGATCTCGTTGATGAAGATGAATATAGAAGAGGCGGTAAATCATTTCATGAGATTTTTTCCGAACTTTGCTCCAAAAGGTATAGAGAATCAAAAAGATTTGGAGATTCGATATCTGTTTTTGCTGGAAATATTCTCTATGCATCAGCCTTAAAAGCTCTCGCTGATGCAGGTTTTGACCAAAACACAACTAGAAAAGTCATAGAACTGTTGAATAACGATTATTGCAACGTTAATGAAAGTCAAATACTAGATCTCCTTTTCGAATTTAAAGAGCCTGATGTTGAGGAATGGTATAGCATGGCTTCAAAAAGGGCCTCATCTCTTTTCAGGGCAACAATATTAACAGGTGCAACTCTAGCAAATGCCCCTGAAAAAGATATCTCAATATTAGAAAAATGCGCCCTTCATATTGGATATTCTTTTGATATTCAAGATGATATAATTGGAACATTCGCAAGTGAAGAACAATATGGTAGGCCAACAAGTGGGGATATACTATTAGCTAAAAAACCGCTTCATATGGTCTACACCTATCAGCTAGCAAGTTCAAATTTAGTTAAGAAAATGAGGGAAATATTAGGAAAGGAAACCAGCGAAGATATCGAGAGGATAAAACAGATAATTAGAGAAAGCGGCGCACTAGATAAGGCAAAACAAGAATCAAAAATGCATGCAAATAAAGCGATAAAATTAATTGAAGAAACTATTCTTGATAAAGAAACAAAGGAGTTTTTTACTGGCTTTATTAATTTTGTTTCCCAAAGTCTCGATTGGTATAAGTAAGTTTTTAAGAATAAACATAAGTCCGGATTTTATGGCACTGAGAAATAGAATAATATCAAAAACTGTAGATTTGAGAAATAAGTGCTGTCCAAGTCCTGTTGTTGAGATGAAACTAGCTTTTATTGGAATGAAAAGTGGAGAGATTTTAGAGATAATTATTGATTCTGATGTGCAAGTGCCACTTTTCTCTAAATTTTGCCAAAAATCAAAAGTAGAGTTTGAATGCATTGAAATTGAACAAAATAAAGTTTGGAAATTCTTAATAAAAAAACCATAGTGGGTTTTTAAATGAATTCGTTTAAAGTTCCTCGTTCTCCAATTAATTTCTCAATTTTAATTCCAGCCTCTTTAGTTTCTGAAGTGCGTGACCTCAAAATTAGAACATTTAAAGTTGGGCAGATAGCAAGAGCTGCCGCGATATTTAGAGTGAATGAAATTGTAGTATACCATGACAATGACCCTAATGTAAAAGATCAGGAGCGCGATGGAGATTTCATTGTACTAGTCCTAAACTATATGGAGACTCCTCAATACCTGAGAAAAATTCTATTCCCAGTTCATCCATGGCTTAAATATGCTGGCGTGCTACCGCCTTTAAGGACGCCACATCATCCCATTGAGGACAAATTTTCCATGGTTCAAGCTGGAGAAATTCGAGAGGGGTGTGTTACTGAAGTTACATCAGAGGGAGCTTTAGTAGATGTCGGACTTGATCAATTGGTACTAGTAACATCACCTAATCTAAAACCGAAAGCACGAGTTACTATTAGGATTACCGACATGGAAAGACCACTAGGAGAAATAATCCGAAGAGATGAAATATCCCAATATTGGGGATATTGCGTAAAAAACTCAAAAAAACCGCTCGGTATGACAGTAAAAGAATTGAAACCAGATTTTGTAATAGGAACATCGAAAAATGCTCCTTTTATCCAAGAACTTAAACAGGAGATATTAGAAAAACTTAAAAAGATTAAAAACTGTGTTATTCTATTTGGTTCTCCATTTGCAGGGATCGATGAGATTCTTGCGCGAGAGAAACTTACAAGAAGCGAAATTGCAGGTATAACTATAAATACTATACCAAACCAAGGCACGGAAACTGTTCGAACACAAGAAGCTGTATTTGCAACTCTTGCTCTCTTAAACACTTTAATATGAGGTATAAACCTGGTAAAAAGAGGACGCCCACGAAGGGGATCTTTGGCATATAGCCCAAGAAAAAGGGCTGCAAGAATGGTTGCTCGAACGAGAGCTTGGGCAAAGGTAGTGGACAAACCAACTGTACTTGGATTTGCCGGGTATAAGGCAGGTATGACCCACATTATGCTAATAGACGACTGGCTTGATTCACCAACTCAAGGAATGGAAATTTCTGTCCCTGTTACTGTTGTTGATGTTCCTCCTATGAAAGTCGCATCAGTCCGTGCTTATGGAAACACCCCTTATGGGCTAAGACTTTTAACTGAAGTTTGGGCTGAGGAGTCCGATGCTAATCTCAATCGAGTTTTAAATTTACCGAAAGAATATGATCAAAATATTGCTTGGAAAAAATTTGAAGAAATAAAAAATAAAATTTCCAATCTCAGAGTTTTAGCTTATACCCGACCAACTTTAGCTGGAATTGGAAAGAAAACACCAGAAATAATTGAGTGTGAAGTTGGCGGGGGGTCAATCGACCAGCAGTTAGAATATTGTAAGAGCATTCTTGGAAAAGAAATCGAGGTAAAAAATATTTTTAAAGAAGGCGAATTAGTCGATGCTTCAGCAATAACAAAGGGCAAGGGTCTTCAAGGCCCAGTCAAAAGATGGGGGATAAAAATACAAAGCCATAAGACACAAAGATCTGGCAAGGGCAGACATGTCGGAACTTTAGGCCCCCAAACTCCGGCTCATGTTCGCTGGACCGTCCCAATGGCTGGTCAATTAGGGTTCCAACAAAGAACTGAATTTAATAAACGAATTTTAAAAATTGGAGAAAATGGGGCTGAAGTCACCCCAAAAGGCGGTTTTTTAAGGTATGGTTTAATCAAAGGAAAATTTCTTCTAATTGAAGGGAGTGTTCCGGGGCCTACAAAACGTCTGATCAGATTTCGGCATGCAATTAGGCCGCCTGTCAAAGTTCCAAAGGCCGCTCCCGAAATTACCTACGTTAGCACTGTTTCAAAGCAAGGACTGTGATATAAATGGCTCATGTGTATTCTCTTGAAGGACAACCAGTAAAAGAAGTGGAATTGCCTGAAGTTTTTAAAGAAGAAATTCGCCCTGATGTTATCAAACGGGCAGTTATTGCAGCTCAAACCCATAGGATCCAACCTAAGGCAACTGATGTGATGGGGGGCAAACGAACCTCTGCTTACTCCCGAGGACCTGGATATGGTATGGCAAGAATCCCAAGAATTAGAACTGGAGGTCGTGCTGCATTTGCACCAATGGCAGTTGGAGGCAGAGAAGCGCATCCTCCAAGAGTGGAGCGGAAGATTAGAGAGAAAATTAATAAAAAAGAAAGGAGGCTAGCTATTCGCTCTGCTATTGCAGCAACTGCACTAAAAGAGCTAGTTCAAAAGCGCGGACATAAAATAGAAAAAATCTCTGAGCTTCCACTAATAGTTGAAGACGCATTCCAAACCTTAAAAAAAGCAAATGAGGTTAAGAAAGTTTTTCAAAAACTTGGCGTAATTGAAGATGTCGAACGCGCAAAAGCTAAGAAAACTATCCGAGCTGGAAAAGGAAAAATGCGGGGGCGCAAATATCGCAAAGCTAAAGGTCCGCTTGTTGTGATCGAAAAGGATGAAGGAGTTCTCCGCGCAGCAAGGAATTTACCGGGTGTCGATGTTTGTCTCGTAAATAATCTTAATGCAGAGCTATTGGCTCCTGGCACGCACTTAGGTCGCCTAGCGATTTGGACTGAATCCGCAATAGAAGGGCTCAGAAAAGGTCTATTTACATGAGGTAAAAATTTTGCTTGACCCTACAAAAATAATAGTTCGCCCTTATGTTTCTGAAAAAACAATGAGATTAATTGAAAAAGAAAATAAACTAGTATTTGTAGTCGATAGAAAGGCAAACAAACCAACTATCAAAGAGGCTATTGAAAAACTATACGATGTCAAAGTTGCTGACATAAATACTGAAATTACATCTAAAGGCCTTAAAAAAGCATATGTAAAGCTTAAAACAGAATATAAAGCAAGTGATATCGCAACTAAAATTGGAGTGATTTGAGGGAATAACATGGGCAAGCGTTTAAAATCGCA
>JACRDV010000024.1 GCA_024860865.1 Methanobacteriota archaeon
AAAAAAGTTAACTTACAAGCCAATCGGACTATAGATTTTGAAAATAGGAAGAGACCATACAGAAAAATAACGCCATACGAGTTCTTCGACAAAGTTGAAAAAAGAGTACCAACTTCTCTTCCTAGAAGACTACAAATAAATACACAAAAGATTAACCAACGAGATCAAACTCTAACCACTAAGCAGAACAGGCACCTACACCATCACCCTAGAATTCTGGCCCCAAAAACTCTTCTACATCGGCTCTTGAGCCCCAAGAAATGGCAAGTTGCACGAAAAGGCTATAAGTTATTATGTAGTTACATAGTTATATGGTGATATTTTGGGAAAGTATGCGACAATTTCGGTTCCCGTTGATGTCAAAAAGCTCTTGGAAAAGGCTAAGGGCAGAGATGAATGGGGCAGTTTTCTCCTCAAACTATACGCAGAGGTTAAGAGGTTGAAGAGTAAGAAGGCATTCGAGGAGCTGGCAAACACTCTCACTGGCGAAGACTTGAAAGCCATAATCGAATCCAGCAAAGAGTTTAGGGAAAGGTTCGCGTTCAGATGAACCTACTTGACACAGACATAATCATAGAGATACTACGAGAGAGAAGATACGAAGTCGGAGCCATCTCAATCATAACACTTACCGAGGTGTTAAGAGGACTAGAAGCCAGAAAAAGAGCCAAAGTCAAAGAGTTACTCGAAAAAAGCTTTAACCTACTAAATCTAGACAACGAAGTCATAGGAACCTACTGCAACCTATATTACAAGCTCAAAGAGGAAGGCACACTTATACCAGACGCCGACCTGCTCATAGCCGCAACAACAATGTCCCACAACATGATGTTAAAAACAAAAGATGAACACTTCGAAAGATTGAGACATTTAGGCTTAAAGCTAGCACAAGCATCTCAAGAGCGGAGAGAATAGATCAATCCCGCCCAAAAACTGGATCGCACATATCATCAGAAAACAAATACCGCACAAATAACAATTCATAATCAAAGACTTCGCTAATGCTTGGTACATTAACAAGACAGGCACCTACACTGTCACCCTAGAATTCTGGCCCCAAAAACTCTTCTACATCGGCTCCACAATATCAATAACAACCCTCACCATATGCATACTATATATCAGCAACAAGAAAGAGATAGAAAAATAAATTTATGAATTTTTAAGACAGGCTTATTTGGCCTCTATAGTTACCTAAGAATTGCAAACAAAATAGCAATCATAGCATAAACAACTTCCAATGTTAAAATGCGTTGTACTAGTTGCTTTTCATTAAGCGACCCTGAAATAAGAAATGCATGAGCTAAGGCCGGATATTGTGGCGGTGTGAGAATACCATCTTCCCTAACTTTTGTGTCTCCATAGATATATCGGCCAGCGAACGGCCTCCTTACCATCATCTTTAATGTGAAATCGATAGCATATGGAATCATTAATATTACACATATGAACTCAATTTTTCCAATAATAGCAGCGGAGGCTATTGTAGCACCAATTAAGAGAGTTCCAGAATTGCCTGGGAAAATTTTTGCTGGATACCAATTATAGTATAAAAATGCAATCAAAGCAGCAGCCAGAGGTAATATTATGATTACAACCTCAAGTTTGTTAAGAATAACTGCTGCTACTGAAATAGCGCTGCAGGCAATGAAGCCAACTCCAGCTTCTAGTCCATTAAATCCGGCGAGCATATTAGTTAAGTTTGATGCAGTTGTTATAGCAAGCGGAATTAGAACAAACCAATAAAGTTGTCCAAATTCTAAAGACCCGATTAAAGGAATTGTTATAGATGTGCTTTGACCGTGGGAAGCGATAATAAGAGGATAAGAAAAAATAGCAGGAAGAAGGAACTTGTAACGTTGCCTAATTGGTCTTAAATCGTCTATTCCTCCAAGCAGACCTATTAAAACAGCAGTTAAAATAGCGAAACTTAATTTTTCTGTGGGAAATATTGTTGGGAAAATCAACAAAGTTGTAGAGACGGCTAGAGCATAACCAAATAAAATAATAAGTCCTCCAGATGTTGGAACCCATGTTGGATTAAATTTGTGAATGTCTCTGCAAAGAAGTCCGAGTTTTCTGAATTTATCGATTAAAACAGGTGTCGTAATATAGGTAAAGAAAAACGCTATAGTAAAAGAAGTTATAAGGGCTAAAACCATTTTCATAATTGTTGCCTTGAAAGTTTTACAACTATTTTCCAGAGGATCATGGTTCCGATGGCAAATCCAGTTATTCCACAAATCATAGTTAATAGCGCATTAGCAATGAGAGCTAAGTTATAGCTGAAAAGCCAACCGAGGTACAAACCCAAATAGCTCAGAAAAAATGTTACAAAATTAGTAATTAGTATTTTCCAAAAGTTTTTTTGTGCAAATCGCAACTCTAGCACATCTTTAACTTGATTGATTATTATTTAAAAACAAACTATAATAATATTCACCGCATTGCCCGCATCTACAATCATATTTTCCTCGACGACTTTATCTTTTTGAGAACTTACTGAAAAGAAAACTAATTTATAATAAGTTTGAAGTAAAGGTCAGTCTCATCTTTAAATATATCGTAATTACTCTTTTCAATTTTTAGAGGTTTACTGGTTATAGATGTAATAGCCATGGCTATAGCGCTGCAAAGGGGGCATCCTATTATTTCGCAGATAGATGGCTTCGTTTTACTCACGCTATCGCACACATAAGATAGTTTAGATCCTTTCAATTTTACATGAACTGTATCATCTTCTTGATGAGCATATACCTCAGTAGCAAGGTCAAGTTTGTCAACAAGAATAGATGGTAATCTATCAATAAATTCTTCTAACGAAATGTTTTCCTTCCCCAATTCGCTCTTAATAATGTTGTAAAGATTTTCTCCAATTGGAGTCACAACTAATTCTCCACCTTTAGTAGGCACAAGTATTTTGCCAGTTGGCAGGTAAATCCCTTTTCCAATAACTCCAATTTCTTGGAAGAGATGGCAAAAAGCATTGAGGGAGGAAACAATTCCTTGACTTGTTAAAGCGCTTCTTGTGTACATTTCTATTGCAAAATATAGTAGAATAAAGCCTATGGCAAAAGCAGATATTACAGTGAACTCTGATGATACAGACCCAAATACAAAAGCAGTTATGGTTGCAATTGCACTTAAAATTAACAATGCCAATCCAGGTAGAAATCTCTTTTTCTTCCTCAAATACCAAACAAATTCTCTTATCTTCTCTTGTTTCTTGGCATATTCTAATTTCTTAGATAATTCAGGTATAATTGAAAAAGGTAGTTTAATTATTTCTCCAAGTTTGAATGAAAGAATAGTTGTATTTTTCTCTGAATTGTGTTCATGTCTTTCAAGCGAGACTTGCCTGCCTGTGGCTTTGGCTATCGCTAAAGCTAGAGCACTGCATATTGGGCAACCAGTGAGATCACAAATGGAACTTTTGGCATCGGCTAATTGTTGGCAGACTTCTGAAAAGCGTGAACCACCTACGATTATCTCAACGCTATCGCTTCCATTCTTAGTTATTTTAACCTCATCAGCTATCTCTATTCCATCTTTTAGGACGGGTGGGAGAGCATCTATTAGATAATCAATTCCAACTCCCTGAAGGCCAGTGCCCAATTCCCTCTCTATGTTAGTGAGACTTTCCGACCCAACTGACTGAACCAGTGCTTCATTATCTGGAATAGTTGATTGGTCTTTTACACCTAAATTTGTTTTTTTGAGAAGATTTCCAAGCGATAAAAGAGGCGATAGGATTAATCTCGTTGCTACCTTTGAGGGTAAATAACTTTCAAAGCCATGGCCTAGCAAAATTATACCCATCATAATAAAAACTACGGTAACTATTGCCCATGTAGTAGACCATTTTGAGAGAGCAATAGCCATCGTAAGAGAGCATGAACCCAAAAGAGTTAAACCAGCCAAAGAAATTTTAGATTCTTTAATTACAAACCATATAACTTTTAACTTGTCAATTGATCGCGAGAAAGGATTAAATTGTAAAGAAGGGAGAGCAGAATTCCAAATAAGCGAGGGGCTATCGCCCAACATTAAATGTCTTTTTATGAGTCCTTTATTCTCCAAACTTTCAAGAGCTTTTAGCACATTATGATCATTTAAGTAAGATGGTGGCATATTTTTATGGGCAGTGATTAAATCTAGAACTGTATTTTCATTTTCTGAAAGGTGGCGCTGAAGGAGGCGCAATCTATTTGTTCTTCTTTCAGAATGAATAGCAACTATTGCAGCGAGGACAGCTAACAAAATTGCTAAAAATACTATTGCTGGTCCAATGTTATAATAGAGAGTATAAACAAAAGCAATGGGTATAGATTGGCCTTTAATTTGCTGCCAGTGTGTGACAATAGCTTTTCCTAATTCTACAAGAATATCTGCAACTGCCTGGTAGTCAGAAGGATCTGATATGATTCCTTTCGAGGCAAAAGTTTCAGTATAAGCTAAGAGGCTCAAACCTACTGCACGAGCTCCAGGGGCTGTGTCAGTTTTAAGAAATATTTGATCGGTAAAAGTAAACACAACTGGAGTCTGGCGAAGCGGAGTATTAAAAACTAACACATCCCCTCGCAAAAGGGGAGATTCGGCAAGCATTTTGCTCCATCGAGCATCAAGTTTCCACCCTTGCGTTACCGGTAAGCAAGCTAGCCAGCCACCCACTATATGTAGGAGCGGAGAAGTTGGAGCTGTCTCTACATACACTGTTACCATTTTATTGTCTATTGAGCCAGGAGCAATTTTTTCGTAAGCATATATGTGGGCATTTAAAGATTGATAATATCCAGATATTGGCTCAACATATGTTAGTCTCCAACCAGAGAAGTTCGCAGGGAGTAATAGCTCCGCGTCTTTTCCTTCTGGGGTATATCTTGCAACATATGCAGGGTCTAATTTTGGAACTATAATAAGTGGAACGCTT
Organism: Methanobacteriota archaeon; assembly: GCA_024860865.1. GTDB lineage: Archaea > JACRDV01 > JACRDV01 > JACRDV01 > JACRDV01 > JACRDV01. Next base: position 4,931 of record JACRDV010000024.1, read on the forward strand.
GCAAATAAGAAAAGGAGAAGGATGACTGAGAGAGCAGTGGCTTTAAAAACAATTCGAACTCCGCTAACTTTTGGTTTTGGAATTATTGAGGCTATTCTATCTATTGCTTGAGTTGATATTTTTGGACTTTTTATTATTGAAAGTGCAATCACAATGAAAGCAGCTGTTACTGTTATTACCCATCCACCGAATAAGTGAAATGCCTCTACTGCAAATCCATTGCCATAAAGATAGCCAATACCAATTATTGCACATATTCGAATTATGTTAAGCAAATATACTATAAGACATCCTGCGACAAATATTGAAATTTTTTTAATTAATGAACCCTTGATAATGTAAGCTAGGAAAACTCCAAATGCTATGAATCCAAGAAGTGAGTAAATCCCTGCGCATGGCAATCCTACAATAAATGATAAGGGCTCTCCAGCACGAGATACGAGATTTACAATATAGGCTCCTTGAGAAGTTGATAGCATAAGAGGTATTCCAAGAGCTCTCAATACAAAAACAGTTACACTGGCACTGATTGCAATCGATGTAGCAGCTAATAAAACAATGAAACTGAGAGGTAATGGGCACATTAAAGTTAAATAACCTATTGGAAATGCTAGTGCTCGAAGTCCTTCGAATCCAAGAAAAAGAACAATGCAACCTATAATGAACATTATAAGTGATAGTATGTGGAGTTGTAATTGAAGCAAAGAGAAAGTTCCATAGAAGTAGAGGGTAAAGGCAAATAAGCATAAGGCCAGACCAATTAAATCTTGAGGTAAGCTTGGGTCTTTGCTAAGCTGAGCTACTGCTTTTAAGGCTGCTCTTTTTCTATAAACTAGATAAGTTGCGACTATTGGTACAATTAAAATATAACGTGCATAATCGTTTAGTAGAATCTCGTGCCATAGTGCAATAAAATCTTTGTGATAAGCTATCGCAACAACAGCGGCTATGGTTAAGAACTTATAATAAACGATTATTCCTTGTTTTAATGCGATTAACCACTTGGCTTCCACCAAACGGGTGAATTCAATAATTTTCTTTTTAATCTTCTTTAATGAATTGCGCAGATAAACAGCAAATGTAGCTAGAGCAGATGCAAGAGATCCAAGGATTGGAAATTCAGGAACGGGGACTGGGTTGGTTGAAGAGGGAAAATAAACTAGGCTATCGCGAGTAGAACTA
>JACRDV010000132.1 GCA_024860865.1 Methanobacteriota archaeon
ACTGCTTATAGCATATGTAATAATTATCAACCCATTTATAAAAAGTGCGAGAATCCCAACAAAAGTTAAAGTTGATAGTGCTCTAAGCTTAAATTCTAATCGCCAGCTGTAAGTATAAGAAACATGGATTGCACTGAGCGCCAGCACAAAACCTGTAACCATAATGTAAAAAACTTGAAGAGCAGTAAACAATTAGGCTACCTCTCTCTTAATGTATAACTCATACTGACAGAAATCCTCAACTAAGTATGGACAACTTAAATCTCTGCAGCGACCAATATCCATCAGAAGCTTATCTATTGGACAAATTGGAAGTTCTGCTCTCTGTTCTTTTAATTTTTGGTAAGTGTGTCTAAGGGATATGCCATACCCTGTTATTATTGCAAAAGTAGCTCCTAAACTAGTATATGTTAATGGATTCCACTGGAAAGGATGAAATTCTGGGCTATGTAACCCTGGAAGCAATTTGCTTGAGAGGTAAGTAAATACTATCCCAATAAACCCGATTATAGCAAGAAAAGCCGTTACAGTTCTTTTCTTCTCTTGACCAATAGTAAAAACTCGTGCTTGAAGGTAAGCTAAGTAAAGCAACCAAGCTATTAGATATGTTGTTACCTTAGGATCTCGTATCAACAAAAAATCCATCGGACTTAATTTCCATTGAGCATACGACCAAAACATTCCAAGAGCTAAAGCTATCCCCATAAACACAAAACCAAATTTCATTGAGGGATAAGCTACATCATCCCACTTAGAGTCGCGATTGCTCAAATAGAGGAGACTTGCAACTAATGTAACTCCAAGTGCAATAAAACTAGCATAAGCAAGCGACGGATGAATTATCCAAAGCACATCTGCTATTTCGATTGTAAACCCCCCAAGACTATGAAAAATTCTGTTCGAGCATTTTCAGTGACTAGATTTCCCTGAGCCCTTGCCTGCTCGATACCGTAAAATTTCAACTAATTTGCCCCCTTTAGTATCGATATCAAAAAGTTTAGCCGCATATTCAATTAATTCAATATCCCCATTATCCGCAGCCATTTTAAGGTTATTAATAACACCCAATAACAAGCGATTTGATAAAACTCTAGTTAGATCGCATATGATCTGTCTTTCGCGCTCAGTTGGCGACCCAAACATACGCAAAGCTTTTTCAAGCTCTTTCATTCGTGTTTCCTCAGCTTTTGACAATAGTGCTGACAAAAATGGAGCTGCTTGATGCAATCTAACAAGTTGTTTATTGAATATCTTGAGGTCCTCAGCAATTATCCTTTCGACCTTATGAATTTCTCCTTCTCTTTTTCTTTTGTTTTCCTCTGCAATTTCTCTTAAGCCATCGATGTCAAACAATTTAATTCCTGATAGAGAACCAACTTCTTTATCAACATCTCTCGGAGTTGCTATATCAATGATCAACAACTGACTTGGCCTTTTTCTTTTTTCTAAAATCTTTCTAGCCTTATCAACAGTAATGAGCACATGGGGAGCTGCAGTTGCGCTGATTACAATATCTGAATTCGCCATTATATCATCAACCATTTCAAATTTAACTGCTTGACCACCCAACTCCTCAGCGAGCTTTACTCCTCGTTCATAAGTTCTGTTTGCAACAAAAATTCCAGCTAACTTGTATTCAGATAAAGACTTAGCAACAAGAGTTGCCATCTCACCTGCGCCAATTAGAAGCACATTCTTGCTGGTTAAATCGCCCACAAATTTTTCAGCAAGCTCAACTGCTGCTGATCCAACAGAAACTGCGCCTTTGTTAATCTCAGTACCTTGGCGAACTTTCTTTCCAATGATAATAGCTTTTGTGAAAATTGCTCTTAAAAAAATTCCGACTGTTTTTGCTTCTTCTGCTAGTTTAAGCGCATCTTTAACCTGGCCTAAAATTTGGTCTTCTCCAACTATCATTGATTCAAGGCCAGAGGCCAACCTAAAAAGGTGGGAAATTGCATCATCTGTTTTTATCTCAAGAGCTTTTTCTACATCTTGAGCCTTTACACCTGCTTTTTTCAAAAGAAAATTGACGAGAGCTTTAGTTGCATCCTCTTTGTCAAGAGTAGCTACGAAAATTTGCACTCGATTGCAAGTTTGAAGTAAAATGCATTCAACAATAGGCTCCAACGAAAAAATATTATGTAATGCTCTTTTCTGGTCTCTAAAAGTCAATGCCTCAATTACTGATAGATCTGCAGTTTTATGCGAAACCCCTATGCTAACTAATTCCACTGATTACCCTCCACTCAAACAAGAATCAAATATTTTTCTAACTCTAAGCTGAGCAGCCTTGATTTTGCGCTTTTTAATTAATGCTAGAGTTTGTGGGTCATTTAAAATTTTTTGATAGAACGAATTTCTTTTTCTTTGGTTTATTAATTTACCCATTTTCCTAGCTTTTGATAATAAATCAAGTAAAAAAATGTCCTCTCTTTTTATTGACTTTTCAATTCTCTGGCGCAAAAATCTTGAAAGTGCTGGGCTTTTTCCTTGTGTATAGATTCCAATTTGGATGTCCCCAATTCTTGCAATAGCTGGAATGACTATATCACAGCTTGCTATATCGTCTGCTCTATTAACCAATTTTTTGGCCCTTTGAGCAGTTTTAGTTATCTTCTCATTTAATTCACTATTGTTTGTTGCTGCAATTACAATATCAGCGCCTTTAATTGCTTGGGCTATAGAAACTTGTTCTCCAACTGAAGCATTAATTAGTTCTAACTTTTTCTTCAATTTATTTAAGCCACTTGTAAAGCTCGAACTTATTACTTTAACCTTAGCCCCGGCTTTTAAAAACTTTTTAGCCTTACGTTCGCTAACTGGCCCTCCGCCAATAATAGTTACATTTTTACCAGTTAAATTAAAAAATACTAGTAGACCTTGCATTAATATCTTTTAAAATTTCTTTAAGTTTCCAGTATATAGGAGCAGCGCTTAATTTGAAAGGAAAGGTAGTATTGGTTGGAGCAGGTCCTGGAGACCCGGAATTAATCACTCTGAAGGCTTTAAAAGCCATTCACCAAGCCGATGTTATACTTTATGATAGATTAGTCAGTGAAGAAATTTTAAAGGAAGTCCCAAAAAATGCTGAGTTAATTTATGTCGGGAAAGAAGCTCCTAAACATACCTTTACTCAAGAACAAATCTGCGAATTATTAGTAAAACTTGCAAAAGCTGGAAAAAATGTAGTACGTTTAAAAGGAGGAGATCCTTTTGTCTTTGGCAGAGGTGGAGAAGAAGTCGCAGCATTAATACAAGCTGGTATAAATTTTGAAATAATTCCAGGAGTTACATCTGCAATTGCAGTTCCAGCTCTTGCAGGGATACCCCTTACTCGTCGAAAATTTGCATCCTCACTTGCTATCGTTACTGGCCATGAAGATCTGACAAAAGAAATTCAAGTTAACTGGGAGAAAATCGCAGCTGCTATTGATACTATTGTTATTCTTATGGGTATTGGCAATTTAAAGAATATAGTTGAGAGAATATTAAAAGGTGGGCGTAACCCAGAAACACCAGTAGCAATCATTGAAAGCGGTGGAACGCCAAAAGAAAGAATAACAATTGGAAAACTTTCAAATATTGTTAAAAAAGCAGAAGAAAAAAAAGTAAAAGCACCTGCAATTATTGTTATGGGTGAAGTTGTTAATTTGCGCCAAGATTTTTTGAAGAGCAAGCCATTGGCTGGAAAAGTAGTTGCTCTCACTAGGCCTGAAAAGGACTCTGCGAAATTAGCTGAAATGGTTAAGGAAAATGGTGGTATACCGTATATTGTTCCAACATTAGAAATCGCTCCGCCTGAAAATAAAAACAAAGTCTTTGAGTTTATCTCAGACGTTCTTAATCAAAAATACGATATAGCTATATTTACAAGTGCCAACGGGGTCCGATGGACGCTAGAGATAGCTAAAGAAATGAATAAAACCAAAGAATTTACGGATGCATTAAACAAGCTTACAGTAATTGCTGTTGGGCCAAAAACTGAAGAAGCTGCTAAAAAATTTGGAATTAAAACTGCGCTGGTTCCGGATGAATACATTGCAGAGGGTATTTTAGGCAAACTACTTGAATTTAATCTTAAAGATAAAAGGATTGCACTTCCAAGAACACCAGCTGCAAGAGAAACTTTGCCTATTGAATTAAGGAAGCAAGGAGCAATTCCCATTGAAATTCCAGTCTATGAATCTAAAATACCTAAAGATAAGACAAAGATTATAGAACTTATTAACAAAATAGTTCAGGGCCGAGTTGATATAATTACATTCACCAGTCCACTAACAGCACAGAATTTATTTGCTGTAGCAAAAGAGATCAATGCAGATTCAAAAC